>JBAYTZ010000013.1 GCA_041675285.1 Candidatus Delongbacteria bacterium | reverse complement strand
CCAGGTCGGTGCCAGGTCGGTGCCAGGCCGGTGCCAGGCCGGTGCCAGGCTGGTGCCAGGCCGGTGCCAGGTGTCAACGATCTTTCATGTGCACATGAACGCCGTGAGGCCAAGCAGACTCTCCGCTTGGCCTCACGACGGGTGGGGGTTGGTTGACGCTCAGCGCGAACAGAGGTGCCGGCGCAGGTAGCGCGTGGCCTCGTCGGCGTAGCGGAAGACCGGGATGCCGGCGCTCTCCAACTGGCGGACCAGGGGATCGTAGAGCACGCCGGAGTCCACGGCGCAGACGAAGGGTGTCGAACTGGCGGCCCGCAGGGCGGCCAGCCGCGCGCAGATCGCTGTGGGGGCGCTCAGATCCTCGCGGTGTCCGGGACCGGCGGGCAGGGTCTGCATGGCCGCGGTGAGCGGCACGATGGAAACAATGGCCGCGTCCACACCGGAATCCTCCAGCAGCGCTTGCACGCAGGTGGCCCAGACGGCGTCCGTGGCCATGGGCGTCAGGTCCAGCGGATTCTTCACGTCCACCAGGCTGTCCAGCCGCCCTTCCACAAAGGCCCGCTGCAGTTTCTCCCGCGTGTACTCGCTCAGCTTCGCCAGTTCCAGCCGACCCTCGGAGGCCCGGGCCAGATTGTCCGCGATGCCCACGCACTCGAAGCCCGCATTGGAGACCACCGCCACCTGGGGCGCGTGCCCGGCGGGGCCGCGCTCCGGACCCAGGGCCCGGGCCAGCCGCACGCGGTTCTCGAAGTCCTCGAAGGTCTCCGCCAGCTCCACTCCGGCCTCCGGCAGCACCTGGCGGCAGGTCTCGTAGTCGCCGGCGATGGAGGCCGTGTGGCCCGCGCTGGCGCTCTGGCCCTCCGCCGAACGGCCCGCCTTGTAGAGGATCACCCGCCGGCCGGCGCCCGTCAGCGCCCGGGCCAGCCGGGCGGTCTTCAGCCCGTCCAGGTCGGCGAAGCCCTCCACGTAACACGCCACCGTGTCCACCGAGGTGTCGCCCAGCAGGGCCTCCAGGTAGTCGCCCAGGCTCAGGTCCATCTGGTTGCCGTAGGAGACGGCGTAGACCGGATCCAGGTCCGCCAGCCGCGACATGCGGCAGATCATGAAGGCGCCCGACTGGCTGAGCAGGGCCACGCGCCCGGGGGCGTCCTGGCCTTCCCGGGCGGGCCGGGGCAGTTTGTAGTCGGGAATGAACAGCGTGTTGACGCCGGCGTCGCGGTCGTAGACGCCCAGGCAGTTGCTGCCGTTGATCACCGGGCCGCCGCCGGGCAGGGCGCGGGCACGCTCCAGCACCGCGTCGATCCGCGCCTGGATGGCCTCGCCGCCCGCCTTTTCCGCGATGCCGCCCGGGATGACGATGATTGATTCCGCGCAGTCCGCGGCGCAGATGGCCTCCAGCTCCGCCGGGACCTGCTCGGCGCTCACCGCCAGCACCAGCATGTCCACCTTCTCGGGCAGGTCGGCGGGGCGCGCGTAGCAGCGCACGCCGGCGATCTCCTCCGTGTCGGGTTTGAGGATGTGGATGCGCTCCACGGGGAAGTCCGCGTCCAGCAGGTTCTGCAGAATGATCCGTCCTACGTTCATCTTCTGGGAGACGCCCACCAGCGCCACCGAGCCCGGATGCAGCAGGCGGCTGACCTTGCCCACAGGCCGGGAGCGCGGCGCGCCCCGGCGTGGCCCGATACGCATCAGGCCGTCCAGGGGCAGCAGGCGGCCGTCCGTGGCCACCACCAGCGGATTGATCTCCAGCTCCTCCAGGTGCGCGGGGGCCGTCTCGTCCAGCGGGGAGAAGAGGTTGACCAACCGGGCGAAACCCGCCACCAGTTCCTCCAGCTGCTCGGGCTCCACCACCCGGGCCCGCCCGCGGGCCTTGCCGGTCAGGCGCTCCACCACCAGGGTCTGTTCCAGCATGTGGCGGATGCCCGCGCGGTCCAGCAGCAGCGCACTGCGGATGGCGTGTCCGCGGCCGGGCTCCAGCCGCGCGGAGAGGAACTCGGCGTCCGTGCCGCCGATGCCCACGGTGAGCACGCTGCCGAACTCCCTTGAGTGGCGCGCCCCCAGCAGGAGCTCGCGGCCGAGCTCGCCGGGGAAGGCCACGCACTCCACCAGCAGCAGGCCCTCCACTTCGGGATCCTGCGTGCCGTCGCGGCCGTGTTCGCCCTCGTAGCGGCCCCAGGCCCCGGGCACCGCGCCCAGCATCTCCTGGGCGGCCAGGCGCACGGTCGCGGCGTCCTTCTCCACGATGCGCACGCCGCCCACGTCGCTCTTGTGGAGGATCCGGCGCGAGAGAACCTTGAGCACCACCCGGCTGCCCGGCAGCCCCGCCAGCCAGCTCTCGTCCAGCTCGCCCTCCGTCGGCCAGACACGCCAGGCCGGCGTCTCCAGGCCGGCCAGCGCCAGCAGCTCATAGACTTCCGATTCCAGCAGCACCTGCTGGCCGCGCTCCAACGCGGACGTGATGAGGCGGGCGATTGCCTGACGGTCCATGCTTCCTCCGGTTGACCTGTCAGCATGATAACAAAGCGGACAGGGCGGCCGGCGCGGACCGGCCCGGCGACGCCGCCACCCCGCGGCTCAGGAACCGGGCGCGCAGACCCAGCGGACCTGCAGGAGCGGCGCGGGCCCCACGGCGCCGGACTCGTCCTCCACCTCTTTCAGCAGCCAGCCGACGCTGAGCAGGTGGGCGCCCCGGCGTCCCCACCAACCCGCCGCGCAGAGCTGGCGCGACCCCGTGAGCGCGCCGTAGCGCAGCAGGCCGGGCCCTGCGGTCAGGGGCACCAGCCGGGCGGGACCCGAACCGACGGCGGCCAGCACCTGCAGCTGGAGGCCGTGGGAATAGCGCGGACGGCGCCAGCCGCGCGCCAGGCCCAGCTGCCACCAGCGCACCACCCCGGCAGCGCCGCGGGCCTGCTGCCAACTCAGTTCCCAATCCAGGGGCCGCGCCTTGAGCGGTCGCAGGCGCAGGCGCCACTCCTCCCGCCCGGCGCCGCTGGGACGATCCTCCGCCAGACTGTGACGCACGCTCCACGCCAGTCCACTGCCCGCCGGCCCGGGCAGCCGGTCCAGTTCGAGGCTACCCCAGCAGGCGGAGCGCTCCGGTCCGCGGGCCTGGGCATCCAGCCAGCGCAGGGAGAGCGTGCCGGCCAGCTGGCGACCGCCGCGCCGCGCCTGCAGGGCCAGGCCGCCGCCCCACTCCCGCCAGCCCGCGGGTAGCGCGGGGCGCGCGAAGACGCTGGAGCCGCGCCAGCCGCGCCAGACGTCCGCCTGAAGCGTGCTACGACCTTTCAGCCAGACAGCCTGGCACTGCAGCAGCCGATTCTCGCCGGCTTCCCAGGCCAGGGCCAGCTGCCGCTCAGGGCGGCGCCGGATGGCCTGCAGTCCGAGCAGGGATCCGCCCCCGCTGACGGCCGAGCGCCGGCCGGCCAGTCCGTGCAGATCCCAACCCGCCGGTCCCTCCCACGTGCCCCAGCCCAGGACCAAGCGGTCGCGCCAGGCGCCCCAGCGGCGCCGGTTGTCCTCCGCGTGCTCCAGATCCAGCAGGAAACCCGCGCCGTCCGCCCGCAGGTCGCGGCGGTTTGAGGCCAGCAGCAGGCCGCCGCGCAGCGCTCCCCGGCACTGCTCCAGGCTGAGACCGCGCTCGCCCGGGCTCTGGGTGGAGAGGGCGCCCGGCCCCAGCCCCAGGCCGCCGCGCACCCGGCCGGGCAGACCGCCCCGCCCGCGGCCCAGGGCGGCGTGCAGATCTCCCGTCGGCTGCTGGTCGCCCAGGATCACGCGCCAGCCGCGCGGCCCCGCCCAGACCAGCCCGCCCGCCGCGTGCGGCAGCAGGCCCGGCTCGCCATCCCGCCGCCGGCCCGCGCCCTGCAGGCTCCAGGGTCCTCCCGCCAGCTGCAGGCGGCCGCGCCACTCGCCCTGACCTGGGCTGAGGGTCCGGGCGCCCAGTTCGCTCCGGACTTGCCAGACGCTGTCCGCCGGCGCATCCGCCCGGGCCGGGCCGGCCAGCGCCCCCAGCAGCAGCAGCGCGGGCAGGCTGCGCCACAGGCCGTTCATGGCTCCTCCCGCTGCCAGGTCAGGCCCCAGGCGGGCGTGGGCGGCAGCACGGGATGGCTCCACCACGAGGCGCTTAGACTGAGAGTCCGCCAGCGCAGCCGGCCGGCCAGCTCCCAGCCCCGACCGGTGCGCCACGTGGCGGCCAGGCCCTGGCCGGGGGTCTCCCAGACCAGCCCCAGCTGCTCGCTGCGCTCCGTCCCCTCTTGTTCCCAGGCCCAGGCCAGGGCCCAGGTGCGTGTGAGCCGCCAGCCCGCCGCCAGGCTGCGCGCGCTCACCCGGCACTCCGGGATCGGCTCCGAACCGGGCAGCGGCAGGGCCAGGCAGCCGCCCAGCCGCAGGGGACCTTGGCGCCAGTCCGCCAGAGCGCGCAGCCAGCCCGCCCGGGCCGACCAGTCGCCCGCGGCGACCCGGCGCAGTTCCAACCCCGCCCCGACCTGCAACGGCCGCGTGCCGGGCGGCTGCCAGTCCAGCAGGAACTGGCCCTCTTGCCACTCGCCCGCCGTCAACAGGTGCCCGCCGGCCTGCCAGCTGCCCCACTCCGTCGGCAGCACGCCGGCCAGGGCGACGCTGGACAACTCGCGCAGACCGTAGAGTCGCCGCGACCCCAGCCAGAAGCCGGCCCGGCGCGCAGCCAGCCCGCCCTCGAAGAGGACCGCCGGCCCGGGCAGGCTGTCCAGGCTCCAGGCCGCGTGCAGCCAGGGATCCCGCGCCCGGCTGGAGCGCAGGGCCGCGCCGGGGGCGGCGGGAGCGAGACCGGCCAGGCCGGCCAGCAGAATCAGCGGCCACGGCCGGCATTTGATACACTGTGCGCGGTTCACGGAGGTCCTCGTGCGTTTCTGGCTTGCCCTGCTGCTCTGGCTGCCTTCCGCGTTGGCGTTGACGGTGGTGCCGGAGCTCAACCTCAACCTCATCCAGCTCACGCCCGACCAGCGGGCCGAGCTCTTCGATCTGGAAACCCGCCTGACCGACTACCTGAACAGCGTGGACTGGGACCCGGAGGAGACCACCCTGACTCTGCGCATCCCGCTGGCCATCCAGGTCCGCAACGCCATGGAGGGCGGCTCGGCCACGGAGTACATGGGCCTGTTCGCCGGCGGCAACAAGGGCGACTTCAGCATCGACGAGGGCCTCTGGCGCTTCCGGATTCCCGAAGGCCGTTTCGAGCACGACGAAGACAACTTCGACTCCTTCCTCAGCATGCTCGACTTCCACGTCCTGCTGGTGATCGGGTACGAATACGACAAACTGGCCGAGTTCGGCGGCACGCCCATGTTCGAGCGCGCCCGGCGCCTGGGCAGCCAGGCCATGTTCAGCGAGCAGCAGGACGGCTGGGACGAGCGCAACGAGCGCCTCGAACGCCTGCTGGACATGCGCAACAAGGATTTCCGCACCCTGCGCTGGGTCACCCACACGGCCTGGTGGTTCCGTTCCAAGCAGAACAGCCCTTATGACGCCTGGAAGGCCGTGCGTCTGGCGCTGGAACTGGCGGAGCGCATCGACAACCCCACCCAGCTGGCCCCCTGGTTCAAGGCCAATTCCCGCTCCCTGGTCGAGATCCTGGTCCAGGGCCGGGACGTGGACGGCCTCCAGCGCCTGAGCCGGCTGGACAGCCTGGATCCCCAGCGCAGCGAGGCCTACCGGGACGCCCTGCTCGAACTTTCCAAGTAGTCGCCGGTCAACGCCCGTGGGCGGATCCGGGATGCGGTGGGCGGCGGGAATCGGCGGTGAGTTGCGGACGCCGTCCAGCGGAGCAGCGGGTCCACGGTGGCGGAGGCGGCCCCGGGGGGCGGCTATCCTGCAGCGAGGACGGAATCCCGAATTGCTGGCGGGGAGCGAAACAAGAGTTGCCTGACCCGCCCGGGAGCAGTAGACTCGGGTCAACCAAGTCGATAAGTGGTCCATGAAGCGTCTGTTTTCCCTCAGCCTGATTCTGCTCATGCCCCTGCTCGCGCTGGCGGCCTCCCTGCTGCAATTCAGCGGGGACGTGCTGGACGAGCAGACGGTGGAACTACGCTGGCGCGTGGACAGCGTGCAGGGCGTGGCCTCCTTCGAGGTGGAGCGCTCCACCGACGACGAGCACTACCAATTGCTGGGGGAGCGCGTGCTGGTGAACGGCGCGCTGGAGTATTCGCTGCTGGACCATCCGGGGCTGAATTCGGCGGGCGGCTCGCGGGACCGCTTCACGGACATCGAGCAGGTCTATTACTACCGGCTCTATTACGTCCTGCCCTCCGGCGGACGACTGGCCGCCCAGTCCTCGCCCCTGGCCGTGAGTTTCCAGTTCTCCACGGTGGAAGCCACCTGGGGCAGCATCAAGGCCATGTTCCGCTAGCGGGCTTCGCAGCAGACAAGACAGAGCCGGCGTCAGCCGGCTTTTTCGTGGGGGGTCGGGAAGGGGCGGATGCTCAGTCGGGCGGGGTTTCCAGCAGGACGGCCAGCCGGGCGCTGCGCCAGAGGCCCAGTTGTTCGCGGACCTTGCCCAGCAGGTCGGCGCGGGCCTGCAGGCGCTGCTGCTCCAGCAGCTGGACGGCCTCCAGTAGTCGCTCCTGCTCGAGGTTCAGGTCGCTGTGCTCGCGCGTGAGGGGCTCCAGCTTCTCCAACAAGGCGGCCCGCTCGGCGCCCTGTCGGGCCTCCTGGCGCCGCCACTGCTCCCAGAGCGGAAAGAAGCGCTGGCCCGCGGCCTCGTCCAGTTCCAGCTCGCGGCTGAGCACGGCAGGCCAATCCGTTCGACTCTCCGCGGCGCCCATCACCTGCTGCAGGCGCTCACCACGCTGGCTCAGCCCGATCACCGCGATGGCCACGGCCAGACCCAGGAAGAGCAGCTGCAGCGCGCGCAGGCGGCCGGGCGAGGGCGTCAGCTGCTGCCGGCGCCGCTCGAAACGCTCGTACCAGAGGGACGCGGCCCGCCGCCGGGCCTCCTCCTGGGGCGCCTCGGCATTCATGGCCGGTAGTGCCAGACCAGGGCCAGCCGGTTGAGGGAGCCCAGCTCGCCGTAGGAACTCCAGGACCAGCCCAGTTCGAAGCCGTGGGGCAGGCTGCCGCCCAGGCCGGCGGAGAAGCCGCGCGAGCCCTCGCCGGAGACGCCGCCCAGCCGGTCGTCGCCGCGTTCCACCTGATAGCCCAGCCCCAGCCGCCAGCGCCGGGCCACGCGGAATTCACCGCCCAGTTTGACGAAGGGATCGCGATCGCGGATGCCCTGCCAGGCCACGCTCCAGGTGAAGGGCAGGTGGGCCAGGGTCCAGGCGGCGCCCGCCTCCAGGGAGCGGGGCAGGTGGTCCTGGCTCTCGCCCAGGGAGGAGAGCACCACGCCCACGTTGCGCGCGCTGGCCCCCAGTGCGAGTTGGCCGCGCTGCCAGCCGATCCCGGCGTTGCCCAGCAGCGCGCTGGCGGAGGCGTCCTCCACCGACGTGCCGGCATAGCCCGCCTGCAGCCCCGCCTCCAGCCGGCCGCCCCACAGATCGGGCAGGCGGCGGGCCACACCGGCCAGCAGCAGCGTCGCGCCGGCGTCGAAGGAGCCCGTGGACTGGCCCTGCTCGTCCAGACCTTCCAGGTCGCCGTAGTCCAGATGCAGCAGCGACAGGCCCAGGCGCCAGTCCGGCACGCGGTCCGTGCCCCAGCTGGTGCCCAGCACCTGAAGATCCTGCAGGTGGTCCACGTAGAGCAGTCCCAGGGCCTCGCCCTCCAGACCGGCCAGGGCGGCGGGGTTCTGGTGGAAGCCCTCCAGCCCGCGGCCGTCGGCCAGCGCGCTCTCGCCCCGGGCCGCGGCCCGCGAGTCCGGCTCGAAGAGCAGCAGCGGGAAACCGGTGGCGGCACGGGCGTCCAGGGCCGCGCCCAGGGCGCCGGCCAGCAGCCAGGGAATCCAGGATCGGCGGGTGGACGGAAGCATGCGGCATTCCTCTTGGCGCTTGGGTGATGGAAGCGGCGAGACCGGCCGGGCCATTCTATCAACGGCCCCTGCAACATACAACGGGATTCCGTGCGGAACTCCCGCGGCGGCCAGGCTTCCGCAGGCGCGCTCAGGCTTCGCGGAATTCGCGGATGGACCAGCCCGCCAGTCCGCAGGCCGAGGCCAGCAGCGCGATGGCGCCGAAGATAACGGGGATCGGCACCCACTCCGCTGCCAGTCCGGTGAGGGCCACGGAGAGCGCGCTGAAGCCCGTCACGGCCACGCTGATCATGCTGAAGACGCGGCCGTGGAAATCCCGGGGCACCAGCCGCTGCACCAGCGTGGGCCGCGGGATGATGATCAGCGGAATCACCAGCGAGTGGATGGCGATGGTCCACCAGGCGCCCCAGAAGCTGGTCACCCAGAGCAGGGGCAGGAAGGTGATCCCGTCCAGCACGATGCCCCAGAGCAGCAGCCGGCTGTCCCGCAGGTGCCGGCCCAGCCAATGGAGCAGCAGGCTGCCGGCCAGCATGCCCGCGGCGAAGGCCGTCATCAGGTAGGCGTAGGTGCCCGAGTCGCCGCCCAGCACCTGGCGCACGAAGAGCGGCGTGCCCACGATGGCCGGGCCCATGATGAACAGGTTGTCCACCGCCGTGACCCAGAGCAGGGCGCGGATCCGGCGGTCCCCGTGGGCCAGGACCAGTCCGGCGCGGACCTCGGCCAGCGCGCGGGACGCCTCGTGGCGAAGGGAGCCGGCCGGCGGGCGCGGCGGTGCCTCCGGCGCGGCAAGTCGGGGGCCGGGGCGCATGCGCCAGATCAGCGCGAAGGAGGCCAGGTAGCTGAGCCCGTCGGCGCTGAACAGCTGCAGCTCGCCGGTGAGCGGGATGAGCAGCCCGGCCAGCAGGGGTCCGGCCAGCATGGCCAGCTGCCAGCCGCTCTGGATCAGCGTGTTGGCCTGGCGCAGCTCCGTGGCCGGCACCAGCTCCGGGATCAGCGCGTCGCGGGTGGGATTGAAGTGGGCCGTGAACACGGCCATCAGGAAGGTGATCAGCCCGAGCAGCGGGGCGCTCAGCAGACCGGCGGAGGCCAGCAGCGGAATGGCCAGCACCAGCACGGCCCGGGCCAGGTCGCAGCCCAGCAGCACGCGCCGCCGGTCCAGCCGGTCCGCCAGCGCGCCGGCCAGCAGCCCGAAGAGCAGCACGGGCAGGTAGCCGCTCATGGCCACCAGGCCCGTCAGGCCCGCCGAGTCGGTCAGGTCCAGCACCAGCCAAAGCAGGGCGATCTGGAACAGCGCGTCGCCGGCCTGGGAGATCACCTCCCCCAGCCAGAGGCGGGTCAGGTCCGGATGGCGGCGCAGCAGGGTGGTGAATCGCATGCCGCAAGGTAGGGAGTGAACCCGGACGACGGCCCGATCCGCCCCGCCGGACCTTATCTTGTGGCTAGCAGCCTGTCGGACTTGGTCGCTTGGCGGTCTTCATCGCCCCTATCGGCCCGGATTTTCCGCAAGTTTCTTGCGCAGACCACCAGTATGCTCAGCGAAACTTCCGAAGAACCGGTCTCGATATGGGCGTGAATCCCATCCAAGGCCCAAGCCCGACAGACTGCAAGGCGCCGCCTCGTGACGCCATCCAAACAAGGACCTCCCCATGCCCCTCTTTCTGCTGATCCTGCTGGGCCTGCTGCACGGCGGCGCCCGCGCCCAGGACGACTCCTGGATGCTCTACGACGACAGCCAGGTGGCGCGCTACGAGGTCAGCGTCGATCCCGTCGCCCTGCAGTGGATCTACGACAACGTGGACAGCGACTCCCTGCACCTGGCCCAGCTCCACCTGCAGAATCTCTACCTGGACGAACAGGTGGCGGACGTGGGCCTGCGCCTGCGCGGCAACACCAGCCGCAACGCGCAGAAGAAGTCCTTCAAGATCTCGTTCAACGACTTCGTCCCCGGCCGCGAGGTGCACGGCGTGGACAAGCTCAACCTGAACGGCGAGCACAACGACCCCTGCATCACGCGCAGCAAGCTCTGCTTCGATCTGTTCGGCCGCATCGGCCACGTGGCCTCGCGCGCCTCCCACGGCGAGCTCTGGATCAACGGCGACTACTTCGGGCTCTACGTCTCCGTGGAGCACGTGGACGACGAATTCCTCAAGAAGAACTTCCCCCATCCAGACGGCAACCTCTGGAAGTGTCTCTACCCGGCGGACCTGGCCTGGCGCGGCGACAGCCCCGAGGACTACAAGCACGAGCAGGACGGCCGGCGCGTCTACGAGCTGACCAGCAACGAGGAGGAGGACGACTACTCGGCGCTCTTCCGGTTGATCCGCATCCTGCACGACACCTCGGGCAACGCGCTGGAGGATTCCCTGCACCAATACCTGGACGTGGCCGGCGTGCTGGAGTACTTCGCCGTCAACGTGCTGACCGGCGGCTGGGACGATTACTGGTACTTGAGCAACAACTACTACTTGTATCACGACCCGGTGGACGACCGGATGACCCTGATCCCCTACGACTACGACAACACCTTCGGCGTGGACTGGTTCGGCGTGGACTGGTCCCAGCGCAACCCCTACACCTTCGGGAACAGCAACCGGCCCCTGGCGGACCGCCTGCTCTCCCGGCCGCGCTGGCGCAACCTCTACACCCACATGCTGGAGCACCACCTGACCCACTCCCTGCAGCCCGCCGCCTGGCAGCCCCGGCTGGACGAGTTGCTGACGCAGCTGACGCCTGCGGCGGCGACGGATTCCTTCCGCACGCTGGACTACGGCTTCACCATGAACGATTTCAGCCAGGGTTTCGGCGTGGACTACGAGAACGCCCACGTCAAGCGCGGCCTGCGCGAGTTCCTGGACCGGCGCGCGGCCAGCCTGCCCGGGCAGCTGGCCTGGCAGTCGGCGGGTCCGGTGGTGTATCACCTGGACGCGCAGCCGCCGCTGCCCGGCGACAGCCTGCGCGTGAGCGCCGCGGCCTTCGTCCACGACGCCTCCCTGGAGTGCTGGCTGCGCTGGCGTCAGGTCGGCGCCACCGAGTGGCAGCAGAGCGCCATGTCCTTCACGGGGGAGGCCCAGGCTCCGGTGCTGCGGCTGGCCGACCGCTACCAGGGCGGTCTGCCGCCCATGGCGCCCGGCACGCGCCTGGAACTGCAGGTGCTGGCGCTGGACGAGCTGGCCCGCCCGCACCTCTACCCGCCGCGGCCGCTGGAACTGGGCTGGCCCGCCGCGCCCCGGCTGGTGCTGAACGAGTTCCTGGCGCTGAACGAGAACGGCATCACCGATCCGGCGGGCGATCACGAGGACTGGGCCGAGCTGGTCAATCCGGGAAGCGAGCCCGTGCTGCTGGACGGCCTGCACCTGAGCGACGATCCCGACGACCCGGGCAACTGGGCCTTTCCCGCCGGCACGGGCGAACTGGCCGGCGGCGCCTATCTGCTGATCTGGTGCGACAACGAGGAAGAAGAGGCCGGCCTGCACGCGGGCTTCCGCCTGAGCGGCGACGGCGAGTCCCTGGTGCTGAGCGACGTGGACGGCCTGACGGTGCTGGACCGGGTGGACTTCGGCCCCCAGCAGGACGACGTGGCCTGGGGCCGCCTGCCCGACGTCACCGGCCCGTGGCAGGCCCTGACCCCCAGCCCTGGCCTGCCCAACGACGGCACGGGTCTGCCCGCCTTGCGGCCCCGCTCGGCCGAACTGGCGCTGGCCGCGGCGCCCAATCCTTTCAACGGCGGCCTGCGCCTGACCCTGACGGGCTTTGCCGGGCCCGCCCGGCTGGAGATCTACAACCTGGCCGGCCAGCGCCTCCATCAGGAAGAGCTGCCGGCGGGCGGGGCGGCAGACCGGACGGTCACGCTGGCCGGCGCGAACTGGGAGGCTCTGCCCTCCGGCCTGCTGCTGCTGCGGGTCAGCGGTTCCCGCGGTTCGGCCAGCCTGCGGGTGGCCCATCTCAAATAGCTTGCCCAGTGGACCTGCCGCCGCCGCGGCCCGACACGGAGACCTCGACGTCATGCCCATCCTCTGCCGATCGGACGCGCCATGCTGACGAAGCTCCTGCTGCTGGCCGGGGCCGGCGCCCTGGGCACCCTGGCCCGCTACGGCCTGGCCGGGCTGGTCCAGCAGCAGGCCGGCACGCGCTTTCCCTGGGGCACGCTCACCGTCAACCTGCTGGGCTGCCTGCTCTTCGGCTTCCTCTGGGGCCTGATGGACCAGCGCCTGCTGCTCCCGCCCGGCTGGCGCGCGCCCCTGCTGATCGGCTTCCTGGGCGCCTTCACCACTTTTTCAACCTGGATCTTCGAAAGCGGCCAGTTCCTGCAGGGCGGCCAGTGGCTGGCGGCGGGGGCCAACCTGCTGCTGCCCCCGCTGGTGGGCCTGCTCAGCCTGGCCCTGGGTCTGGGTCTGGCGCGATTGGTCTAGTGGACCGATTCTCGTGAGATGTCGGATGATGATGCGTACACTCCGTCCAGTGCAAGGCGCAGGCCCGCAGGCGTAGCGGGGCTACGCCAAGGGGCTGCAACGCAGCAATGGGCGGCGTGGACGCTTCCCGAAGGGTTTGCGTCATCGATGCACCATCTCTCGTCACACAGAATCAGCAAACAGCATCTGACAGATCACGGGAATTGGTCCACTAACCCGGGAGGCCGGAATGGAACTGCAGGACGCCTGCCTGTTGCGCCTCTACATCAGCGAGACCGACCGCCTGGACGGCCGCCCGGCCTGGGAGGCCCTGCTGGCCTTGGCCCTGGAGGCCGGGCTGGCCGGGGGCACGGTCCTGCACGGCGTGGCCGGTTTCGGGACCCGGCACCAGCTGCACGCGGCCAAAGTGCTGCGGCTGGCGGAGAAGCTGCCGCTGGTGGTGGAACTGGTGGACGAGTCCCCGCGGCTGGAGGCCTTCCTGGCCCAGGTGGGTCCCCGGTTGACGAGCGGCCTGGCCACCCTGGAGAAGGTCCGCGCCCTGCCGCTGGGCGGGTAGAGGCGGGCCTTCCACCACCCCGCCAAGTGTTTGATTTCCCCGCGGCTGGACCGTTCCGCTTTCTTTTTTAAAGCTGGAATTGTCTTGAACCTCGGGAGCGACCGCGCTATACTCTTCCGAAGCCCAACCGACTTCACACGTTTTCTCACACTACGCGACAGGTTCCACCGGAACGGAGCCGGTCCGCGTCTATGCACATGAGGTAGCACATGTCGTGGCGAACCCCCCACGCCCTGGTTCTGGCTTTGCTGATGGCCGGAGGCCTGTCCGCAGCCCCGTCCCTCTCGCTGCAGCCCGTTGGGAACGGGCAGACCTGGCAGTTGGAGATCACCTTCGACGCTCCCCAGTTCGTGGAGAGCGACCAGGGCGGCGTCAGCGGGCACGAGGTCCTGCTTGACGGCGCGGGTTGGATCGGCCGTTCCGGCGCGCCGGATCTTCCCAGCGTCCAGCGCCTGCTGGAGATTCCCGATTTCTCGGGCGTGCAGTTGACCCTGGTGGACGGCGATTTCGAACTCGTGCCGGACATCCACGTCCTGCCCTGCCAGGAGCGCCTGCACACGGATGCCGAGCTGCCGCTGGCCTGGGTGGAGGACGTAGCCCTCTACGCCACCAATGCCTTCTGGCCGGGTCAGCCCTACGAACTGGGCACGCCGGCCCTGCTGCGCAACCATCGCGTGGTGACCGCCTCCTTCCAACCTGTTCAGGTCAACCCCGTCACCGGGACGGCCAAGGTCTGGCAGCGGATGGTGTTCGACGTGCGCTTCGATGGAAGGAACCCGCTCAACGCGCGGACCTTCCAGCTCGCCAGCCAGGACTCGCCGCTGGATCGCGCCGTTCGTCAGCAGATCACCACCGTCGATTCCCCGGATGCGGCCCCCCTGGAGACGGGCTGGTTCGACACGGGCCGGCTGCCCGGGAACTACCTGGTTTTCGCCAACACCACGGCCCAGGCCAACCCGGCCTTCGTGGACCTGATGAACTGGAAGCGCAAGAAGGGCCACCGGGTGGTCCTGGTCAGCCAGAACGACCTCAGTTTCACCACGGGCAACATCCGCAACCGGATCATCGCCGAATACACCGGCGCCAACCCGGTGGACTTCGTCCTGCTGGTGGGCGACGTGGACGGAACCTTCGCCATCCCCACGGACGGCACCGCCTACGACCACTTCTACGCCACGGTGGACGGCACGGACATCCTGGGCGACGTGGCCGTGGGCCGCTTGTCGGTGGACAACGCCACCCAGTTGGCCACGGTCTGCAACAAGATCCTGCAGTACGAGTCCGCGCCCTACGTCGCCAGCACCGGCTGGTTCAACCACGCCGTCCTCCACGTGGGTAGCAGCGCGTGCTACCTGTCCATGAAGCATCTCAGCCGCAGCATCGCGGCCGAGATGGTGGAACGGCGGGGCTACAACGACATCGACACCAACTTCTGCGTGGACGCCAGCCAATTGCCCAGCTGGTTCAGCAGCGGCATCTCCTTCTACAACTACCGCGGCTACATCGGCATGGACGGGTTGTCCAACGCCACCATCATGGCGCTGGCCCAGGGCCCGCGCACCCCGGTGGCCACCATCTTCACCTGCTCCACGGGCGATTTCAACAGCGGGGACGACTTCACCGAGTCCTTCCTGATGGCGGGCGACCCCTCCAACCCGGGCGGCGCCGTGGCCTGCATGGGATTCGCCACCTCCAGCACCCACACGCGCTACAACAACGTGGTCGTGGGCGGCTACTACTCGGGATTGTTGGAGCATGACCTGCCCAGCGTGGGCGCCTGCCTGCTGCAGGGCAAGTACGAACTCTACGCCACGCTGCCCCCCAGCGAGCAGTACCAGGCGGCGAACTTCGCCAACTGGGGCAACCTGATGGGCGACCCGGGCACGGAGCAATGGGCCGGCACTCCGGCCGCCTTGGCCGTGAACACCCCCTCCACCCTGGGCCTGGGGGCCAACTACCTGACCCTGACGGTGACGAGCGGCGGCCAGCCGGTGGCGGACGCGGCGGTCTGCCTGTGGCAGGACCTGGCCACGGACATCCAGGTGAAGGGCCTGACCAACGCCGCCGGGCAGGTGACGCTGAACTTCAGCGGCCTGCAGGCCGGGACCGTGTACGTGACGACGACGGAGCACCGCCATCAGCCCCTGCTGCAGACGGTGACCGTGGGTGCCGCGACGGCCGCGCCCACGGTGGCCTCGGTGGGGGCGGGCATCGGCCTGCTGCCGGGTGGCGGAGCCCAGGCGGTGAGTCTCACGCTGCAGAATCGCGGCAGCGCCACGATGACGAACCTGGTGCTGACCCCCAGCCTGCCGCCGGCCTATGGCAGCATCAACACGCCCACGCTGAGCGTGGCCAGCTTGGCGGCCGGCGCCTCGCACACCTTCAACGGCCTGACCATCAGCCCGCTGGGCAGCCTGGGAGACGACGCGGTCCTGCCCTTGGGCCTGTCCGTGGCCAGCACCCAGGGCACGTATTCCCTCCAGGCCCTGGTGCCGCTGGCGGGTCCGGAGCTGACGCCCAACTCGGTCACCGGCACGCTCAGCCCCGGACAGACCGGCAACGTCACGCTGGGCATCCGCAACACGGGCGCCGTGTCCGGAACGGGCATCTCCCTCACGGTGACCTCCACCCTGCCGGACGTGCTGACGGTCAACAGCGGGGCCATCTCCGCGGGAACCATCGCGGCGGGGGGCACCGGCTCGGCGGTGCTCAACCTCACGGTGGCCGGCGGCGCCAATCGGGGCCAACCCGTCCCCCTGACCGTGGCCTGGACCAGCCAGGGCGGCAGCATCAGCGGCTCCTACACCTTCCTCTTCACCGTGGGCGCGGCCCTGTCTGCCACCGATCCCACCGGCCCCGACGCCTACGGCTATTGGGCCTATGAGAACGGCGACGCCTCCGGGTACGCCCCGGTCTACAGCTGGTACGCCATCAGCGCGCCGGAGGGCGGGTCCGGGACCGAAGTGTCCCTGACGGACGACGGCAACGAGCAGGACGACGGCGCCTGGGTCAACCTGCCCTTCACCTTCAACTACTACGGGCGCTCCTACTCGCAGGCCATGGTGTGTTCCAACGGCTTCATCAGCTTCGACGAGGCGGGGTTCGGGGAATTTGACTTCCGCAACCACACCTTCCCCACCAGCATGGGACCGGACGCCATGATCGCCCCCATGTGGGACGACCACCTCACCACCGGCAGCACGCGCGGCGCGTGGACCTGGTTCGACGGCACGGCCCACGCCTTCGTGATCAGCTGGTACAACCTGAGCGCCAACTCCAGCGGCGGACCCAACTCCTTCCAGCTCGTGCTCTACGATCCGGCCTACTATCCGACCAGCACGGGGGACGGTCCCTTCAAGTTCCAGTACCAGACCTTCAACGACACCCAGACCGCCGGGACGGACTTCCCCTACTGCTCCATCGGGTTCAAGGACCACACGAGCACGATGGGCCTGACCCTGCGCCACTGGACCCAGCAGCCCACCACCACCACGGCCGTCGCGGCGGGTCGGGCCATTTACATCAGCACCCTGTCCGGTGATTTCGTGGACGTCATCCCCCCGACGGTGATGGTCACGCCCGTGGGCACGATCTACGCGCCGTCCCCCGTCACGGTCCAGGCCCAGGCCTCGGACATGAGCGGGCTGGCCAGTGTCACGCTGCGCTACCGCATCAACGCCGGCGCCTGGACCCCGCTGGCCATGGCCTACGACGGCACCTGGTACACGGGGACCATCCCGGGCCAGAGCGCGGGCACGCAGGTTGAGTTCCAGATCGACGCCACGGATGCGTCCGACAACCACAACGTCACCACGACGGCGACCACGTCCTACACCGTGCAGG
Organism: Candidatus Delongbacteria bacterium; assembly: GCA_041675285.1. Taxonomy (NCBI): domain Bacteria; phylum Candidatus Delongiibacteriota; species Candidatus Delongbacteria bacterium. The sequence continues at coordinate 89,892 of JBAYTZ010000013.1, read as the reverse complement.
TGGACGCGGCCCCGCCGGTGATCGCGGTCGTCCCGCTGACCTTCGTGCAGCCCGGCGAGACCCCGTCCGTCAACTGCACGATCAGCGACGTGACGGCGATCAGCTCCGCCCTGCTCCTCCACCGCGTGGGGGCCGGAGCCTGGCAGAGCAGCGCCATGCTGCACACCAACGGCGAGAGCTGGGTCGGCGTCCTGCCGGCCTACAACCTGGGCAGCAGCGTGGAGTACTACGTCCGGGCCACGGACAGCGCGGCGGCGCCCAACTCGGCGGACAGCGGACACTTGAGCTACACGATCGTCGACGGCAATCCCCCCACCGGTCCGGACGCCGGCGGCTACCGCTGGTATGACAGCATGGATGCCGGGGAAGGCCCCGACTTCGTGTGGATGGACATCGCCGGCCAGGGCACCCCGCTGGTGGACTCCGACGACGTCTCACAGACCATCGGCCTGCCCTTCCCCGTCACCTACTACGGCACGAGCTTCACCACGCTGACCGTCTGCTCCAACGGCTGGGTCGCGCTGGGCAGCACCGGGGGAGCCTCGTACTCCAACACCGCCCTGGCCGTGGGCCAGGACGAGGCCAACATGCTCTGCGCCTTCTGGGACGACCTCCACCCCGGCAGCGCGGGCGAGGTGCGGGCGGCGGCCAGCGTCGCGGGCGACCGCTTCGTGGTCTCGTGGATCGGCGTGCCGCGCTACGGCACCAACAACCTGCAGACCTTCCAACTGGTCTTCCTCAACACCAGCGTGTACCCCACCGTCACCGGTGACACGCCGGTCCTGGCGCAGTACCTGCAGGTGACGGACGCCTCCAGCTGCACGGTGGGCCACCAGAACAGCACGCGCACCGTGGGCATCACCTACCTGAACAACGGCACCTTGGCCGCCAACGCCGCCCCCGTGGTCAGCGGGCAGGCCCTGCTGCTCACCACCGGCCAGATGCCCCTGACGCCGGTGAGCGGATTGCAGATCGCCAGCAGCGGCAGCAACGTGCAACTCAGCTGGACGGCCAACGGCTCGTCCAGTTACCGCGTGTACGGCGGCGACGCCTACGGGCCGCGTGACACGGTGGACGCCACCGTGACGAGCACCAGCGTCACGCTGCCCATTACCAGCGCCATGCGCTCCTTCGATGTGCGTGGCACGAACAACTACCAGGGCGCCGCCCTGGCCGCCGCCCGCGCGGGCTGGCTGCCCGTGACGGTGCTCGAGCGGCATGCCCCGCAAGTGAAATGATGCACACCGAGCCAAGGAGTACCTGGATGATGATGGATCGCTGGACACGCGCCGGACTGCTGGTCCTGGCGCTGGGAACAGCCGCCCAGGCCGCGCCTGTGGTGGATGTGCGCGCCACGGCGGGCGACGCGGGCGCCCGGTTGGTGGAGCTGCGCTTCGACGCGCCGGAATTCGCTCCGGTGGCGACGGGCGCGGGCTTCGAGGTCGCCCTGGACGGCGCCGGCTGGATCGGCCAGCCCGGGGCGCCGGACCTGCCCTCGGTGCAGGAGCTGTTCGAGTTGCCGGACCGCTCCGGCGTCCAGCTGCGGCTGGTGGAAGGGGACTGGGAGATCCTGCCCGGCCTGGACGTGGTGCCCTGCCAGGAGCGTCTGGCCACCGAGGCCGAGCTGCCGCTACCCTGGGTGCGGGACGAACTTCTCTACAGCACCGACCAGTTCTGGCCCGCCCAGACCTGGGAGCTGGGCGAGCCGGCCCTGATGCGCAACCGGCGCGTGGCCAAGGCCAGCTTCTTCCCCGTGCAGGTGAATCCCGTCACGGGCGAGGCCCGGGTCTGGTCGCGCATGGTCTTCGAGCTCTCCTTCGCCGGCGAGGATCCGCGCAACGCGCGGACCTACGAGCTGCCCGCGCGTGACACGTCGCTGGACCGGATGCTGGAGAGCCAGGTGGTGCGCACCGTCAGCGGGGACGGGGCATTGCGCGACCTGCTCTTCGACCGCGGCCCCCTGCCGGGCAAGTACGTGGTCTTCGTCAAGAGCGCCGGCGCGACCAATCCCGGCCTGGTGGCCCTGCTGGACTGGAAGCGCAAGAAGGGCCACCCGGTGGTGGTGGTCACGGATTCGGAGATCTCCTTCACCACGACGGCCATCCGCGCGCGGATCACCACGGAGTACCAGAGCGCCGATCCCGCGGCCTTCGTGCTGCTGGTGGGTGACGTGGACGGCGACTACGCCCTGCCCACCGACGGCGGCACTTACGACCATTTCTACGCCATGATCGAGGGCGGGGACATCCTGGGCGACGTGGCGGTGGGCCGCCTGTCCGCGGGCAACGCCACCCAGCTCAACACCATCTGCGCCAAGATCCTCCAGTACGAATCCACGCCCTACGTGGAGAACGACAGCTGGCTGCGCCGGGCGGGGCTCACCGTGGGCTCCAGCGTCTGTGGCCTCTCCATGAAGATCCTCAGCCGGAACATCGGCGCGGAACTGGTGGAGCGCCGGGGCTACACGGCCATCGACACGGCCTTCTGCAGCGGCTCCGCCCACGTGACGGACTGGTTCCAGGAAGGGCTCAGCTTCTACAGCTACCGCGGCTGGGTGGGCATGGAAGGCCTCGACATCAACCAAGTGATGGCCATGACCCAGGGTCCGCGCACGCCGGTGGCCACCATCTTCACCTGCGGCACGGGGGACTTCAACTCCGGCGACGACTTCACCGAGGCCTTCCTGCTGGCCGGAAACGCCGGCACGCCGGGCGGCGCCGTGGCCGCCATGGGCTTCGCCACGCTCAGCACCCACACGCGCTACAACAACGTGGTCGTGGGCGGCTACTACGGCGGCCTGCTGGAGTACGACGCGCCGGAAGTGGGCGCCTGCCTGCTGCAGGGCAAGTATGAGCTCTACCGCACCCTGCCGCCCAGCGAGCAGGGCAACGCGGCCAACTTCGCCTACTGGGGCAACCTGATGGGCGACCCGGGTACCGTCCAGTGGGCGGGCGCGCTGGCCCCGCTGAGCGCCACCGTGCCGGCCACCCTGACCACGGGGGCCAACCACCTGACGCTGACCCTGACCTCGGGCGGCCAGCCGGTGGCGGGCGTGGTGGTCTGCGCCTGGCAGGACCTGGCCACGGACATCCAGAGCCGCGGCCTGACGGACGAGAACGGCCAGGTCACCCTGGCCTTCACGGGCCTGCAGCCGGGGACCCTGCACGTGACGGCCTCGCATCGGCGCCACGTGCCGCTGCTGAACACCGTGACCGTGAGCACAGGCACGGCCAATCCGGCGCTGGCCGGCGTGAACGTCGGCGCGGGCCTGCTGCCCAACGCCACGGCCCAGGCGGCCTCCCTGACCATCTCCAACCAGGGCAGCGCGGCCCTGACCAACCTGAACATCGGCGCCACGCTGGACGTCCAGTACGGCGCGCTGATCAATCCGGGCCTGACCCTGGCCAGTCTGGCCGCGGGCGCCAGCCATACCTTCACGGGCCTGCAGGTGGCTCCCGCCCTGGGCCTGCCCAGCGGCACGCTGGTGCCCGTCCTGCTGCAGGTGGGCAGCAGCCAGGGGAGCTTCCCCCTGCTGGCCCGCTTGCCGGTCATCGCCCCGGACCTGGTGCCGGGTGTGCCCAGCTATCCCGCCGGCTCGCTGGAGCCCGGCTCCAGCGCCACGGTGCGAATGAGCCTGCGCAATCTGGGCACGCTGGCCGGCACGGAGCTGGAACTCACTTTCACGCCCCAGGTGGAGGACATGCTGACCACCCCGGGCGCGCCGCTGGTCGTGGGCGATCTGGCCGTGGGCGCCAGCACCAACGTGGACGTGACCATGGGCGCGCTGGCCTCGGTCAACCGGGGCCAGCCCGTGCCCGTGCGCGTGGACTGGAGCAGCCACCACGGCAGCCTGGAAGGCAGCTTCTACATCGTGGTGACGGTGGGCGGCGCGCTGAGCGCCACGGATCCCACGGGTCCCGACGCCTACGGCTACTGGGCCTACGAGAACGGCGACAACTCGCCCCTGGCCGCGGATTACGCCTGGTACGCCATCAGCACGCCCGAGGGCGGCCCGGGCAGCGAGGTCCTGCTCAACGACGACGGCAACGAGCAGGATGCTGGCCGCTGGGTGAACCTGCCCTTCGCCTTCACCTACTACGGCCAGACCTACACGAGGGCGGCGATCTGCTCCAACGGCTTCCTCAGTTTCGACGAAGGCGGTTTCGGAGAGTGGGACTTCCGCAACCACGTGCTGCCCTCCTCCATGGGGCCGGACGCCATGATCGCCCCCATGTGGGACGACCACCTGACCACGGGCACGACCCGCGGCGTCTGGACCTGGTACGACGCGGCGGCCCACGCTTTCGTGATCAGCTGGTACAACCTGACTGCCAACTCCAGCGGCGGACCAAACACCTTCCAGTTGGTGCTCTACGATCCGCTCCACTATCCGACCCAGACCGGTGACGGACCCTTCAAATTCCAATACGCCGTTTTCAACGACACCCAGAACGCCTCGACGGACTTCCCCTACTGCACTGTGGGGTTCAAGGACGAGACCAGCACGCGGGGCATGACCATCCGGCACTGGACCCAGCAGCCGGCCAGCACGAGCACGCTGGTCGCCGGGCGCGCGATCTACTTCAGCACCCCGTCCGGACCCGTGGAGGACACCAATCCGCCCAGCCTGCTGGTGACGCCCGTGGGCACGGTCTTCGCCGGCGAGGTCGTCACGGTCCAGGCCACCATCACCGACTACAGCGGCGTCGCCTCGGCCACGCTGAACTGGCGGCTGGCGGAGGGCGTGTGGAACACCCTGCCCATGACCCAGTCCGTCAACGTCTGGACGGCGCAGATTCCGGGACAGCCGAACGGCGCCGACGTCGAATTCACCATCAGCGCCGTGGACGCCTCGGAGTTCGCCAACAGCGGCACCAGCGCGCTGTTCACCTACTCCGTGCACACGCTGATCTTCGCCGAGGGCTTCAACGGCGCCAGCACCTTCACGCACGAGGGCGGCGGCGGCCTCACGGACCAGTGGCACCTGGAGAGCGCCCGGGCCTACGAAGGCAGCCAGAGCTGGAAGTTCGGCGGCACCGACACGCTGGACTACGCCAACAGCGCCGGCGGCATGCTCACTTCGCCCGTCATCACGCTGCCCGCCGACTGCGGCCAGATCCGCGCCTCGCTGCAGAGCTGGGTGCGGGGCGAGACCTCCGGCAGCTACCCGGATTCGTGCTACGACGGCGGCCTGATCCAGTGGCGCCTGAACGGCGGCGACTGGACGGATGCCGCGACCAGCCCTGTGTTGACCCACAATCTGCGCTGGACCACGGCCACGGCGGCCCTGCGCGCCTGGCTGGGCTTCCCGCGCATGCTGTTCAGCGGCAACGGCAGCGGCTGGGTTCCCATCACCCTGGCCATTCCCGACGGCACCACCAGCGTGCAGCTGCGCTGGCTCTTCGGCAGCGACACCGGCACCTCGCGCGAGGGCTGGTACGTGGACGACTTCCGTCTCACGGCCGTGCTGCCCCAGGGCGAGCTGGCCACCGTCGGCGACCTGAGCATCAGCGCGGCCAGCAACCAGGTCTTCCTGGGCTGGAGCGCGGTTCCCGGCGCGCTGGCCTATCGGGTCTACGAGAGCACGGGCGCCTACGACGGCATCCCGGTCCTGGTGGGTGAGACCAGTTCACCCGCGCTGCAGCTGCCGCAGTCCGGCGCGCGCAAGTTCTACACGGTGCGCGTGGTCTACTGAGCGACCGCCAGCCAAGCCTGACAAGGCGCCGGAATCCGCTGGGTTCCGGCGCCTTTCTCGTGGCCCGGCGCGGCGCCGCTGTTGGCATTCTGGCTGGCATGCTGTTGTTTGGGACCGTCAATCCCAGGATGCCGGAATGCCCGAATCGCCCACTCCCCTGCTGATCCTCAACGGCCGCGCCCCGACGGCGCTGCTGGCCCGACTGCGGCCCGCCGCGCAGCCCGGCTGGGTCGACCTGCCGGCTCCGCTGCCCGTGGAGATGGGGGAGGAGGGCGCCGCCTGGACGCGATCGGGTCCGCTCTGGGCCGCCGACGGCGGGGCCAACACGCTCCACGCCGCCGCGCTGCCCGCGGCCTGCGTCGTGGGGGACCTGGACAGCCTGACCGCCGAGGCCCGGCTCTGGCACGTGAGACACGGCGCTCGGCTGCTGGAGTGCCCGGAGCAGGACGACAACGATTTGGAGAAGGCCCTGCGGCACCTGGCGGCCGCCGGGTGCCCGCGCTGCTGGGTGGGCGGTTTCGAAGGAGATCGGCTGGACATGCTGCTGGGCTTGGCCGCGCTGCTGGACGTCCCGGGCGCGCCGGCGCTGCGTCTGGCGGGAGAGCAGCAGATCCTGCTGCCGCTGGGTCCGGGCGAGCACGTGTTTCCGGTCGCAGCCGAGGAAGCCTTCAGCCTGCTGGCGCCTGCGGGCTGCCGTCTGAACCTGGCGGGCGCGCGCTGGGGCGGCCCCGGCCTGGAACTGCGGCCCGGCTGCCACGGCGTCTCCAACCGCGCGCTGGGCGGCCAGCTGCGGCTCACCGTGCTGCAGGGCCGCGTGCATCTGGTGCGCCAGGCCCCCTGGGGATCGGACGCGTGATCCACGCCACCCCCCTCTCCCTGCTCATCATCGCCCTCTGCACGCTGGGCGTTCCCCTGCTGGGCTACTGGGCGGGGCGCCGGGCCGACGCGGCCCAGTTCCTGACCATGGGGCGCGGCCTCACGCTGCCGGCCTTCGTGGCCACGCTGGTCTGCACCTGGTACGGCGGCATCCTGGCGGTGGGCGAGTACACCTGGCAGTGGGGCCTGGTGAACTGGCTGGCCCTGGGCGTGTTCTACTACGTGTTCGCCGGCGTCTACGCGCTCTTCCTCTCGGACCGCCTGCGCCGCTCCCACGCGCTCAGCATTCCCGAGGAGATCGCCCGGGCGCACGGACCCGCCGCCGGGCGGCTGGCCGCGCTCTACACGCTGCTGATGGTCTCTCCGGCGCCGCACATCCTGATGACCGCCCTGCTCCTGGGCGGGCTGGCGGGGCTGCCCCTGGCCTGGAGCCTGCCGCTCACCGTGGCGCTCACCGTGGGCTACGTGTGGAAGGGCGGGTTGCGCAGCGTGGTGGTGACGGACCAGCTCCAGTTCCTGCTGATGTTCGCCGGCTTCGGGCTGGCGCTGGGCTGGCTGATGCTGGACCGGGGCGGGCTGGGCTGGCTGGCCGCCCAGTTGCCCGCCGGGCACCTGCAGATTCCCGGCGGACTCTCGTGGAGCACCGTCGTGCTCTGGGGCTTCGTGGCGCTCTGGACCCTGGTGGACCCCGGCTTCCACCAGCGCGTGGCCGTGGCCCGCGACGCCCGCACGGCGCGCCGCGGGATCTGGCTCAGCATCGGCTGCTGGTTCGTTTTCGACGCGTTGACCACCGCCTGCGGCCTCTACGCCCGGGCCCTGCTGCCCGATCTGGAGCAGCCGCTGCTGGCCTTCCCGGAGCTCTCGAACCTGCTGCCACCCGTGGTGCAGGGCCTGTTCGTGGGCGGGATGCTGGCCACCGTGCTCTCCACGTTGGACAGCCTGTGCTTTCTCTCCGGCACCACCTTCAGCCGCGACCTGCTGGGCCGGCGGGAGGAACAGGGCCTGCAGGCCCGTGTGCGTTGGGGCGTGCTGCTCACTTCCACGGCGGGCGCGCTGCTGGCCTGGAAGATGAAATCCGTGGTGCAGATGTGGATCGTCTTCGCCTCCCTGGGCGTGCCCGTGCTGCTTCCGGTCCTGCTGGACGCGCTTTGGCGGCCCGCCGCGCCGCGTCCGCAGCGGGGGCTGACGCCGGGTCTGGCCTCGATGGGCGCCGCGGCCCTGGTCAGCGGCGGCTGGATGCTGGCCGGCCTGCTGCACCGCCAGGACGGCTGGCCCGTCTACCCGCTGGGGCTGGAGCCGCTCTACCCCGGGCTGCTGGCCGGCCTGCTGGCCCTGGCGGGCGGTCGCGGGCTCTCCCGCGGGGCGGCGGCTGCGGCTGGTCACACGCCGATCAGTTGTTCTGGAGGAAGAGCCGCGCCGTGATCCGCCTGCGTTCCGGCATCCGCCTGCTGCTGTTGCTGCTGCTGGCCTTCTTCGCCACGCGCTCGGGGCTGCCCGGCGTCGCGCTGCACCACCTGGACAGCCGCGGCTTCATGCAGTGCTGCTGCGGCTGCGACTGCGCCCAGCATCCGCACTCGGCGGACTCCTGCCTGAACCCGCTCAACCATCACATCACCTGCGGCTGCGAGAAGGAGCACCGCCGCGATTACAAGGCGCCCCTGCCGCGCTTCTCCGTCTTCCTGCTCCCGGTGCCGGGTGCGGTTCCCGCGCCGGGCATAGGCCGGGAGGCGCCGGACGAACCCGTGCTGGCCGCCGAACGCCGGGGCTTCCCGTCGGGAGCTTCCCCGCCCCATTGATGTCCGGATGAAAACCTGACGGACAGCCGGCGCACGGGCGCGGGCTTCCGTTTGTCCCGGTGCCAGCCCCGCCCTGTCGGTGGCCCGCCCGGGCTGGCCGTGCATTCATCCCACATCAGGAGAAGACCCATGAAACATGGTGTGCGGGGCAGCGCCGTTCTCTGCCCAATGCTGTTGTTGACTTTCGTCGGAGGCCCGGCCCGCGCGGCCGCGCCGGCCGACCCGGACAGCCTGCGGCTCTACTTTCTCGAGCCGGTCACGGTGCGGAGCCCCGGGCTGGCCCCCGGCCAGGAGCGCGCGCCCCTTGGCGGCGCCTCGGTGGAGCAGGCGCTGCGGAGCCTGGGCCTGCAGCCCGTGAGACGCGGCGCCGCGCTCACGGGGGACGTGAGCGCCGGGACCTTCAACCGGGGCGACATCGATATCCTCATCGACGGGGAGCGCCACCCCAACGCCTGTCCCAACCGGATGGACAACCCGGCCACGCGGCTCAATCCCGCCGAAATGGCCGAGTTGGAGCTGCTGCGCAGCTGCTGCGCGGCCTCGTGCGGGCTGGGCGGCGTGCTGGATTACCACCGCAAGCGGCCCGGCCGGGCTCTGGCCTGGGACGCGGACCTGCAGAGCTCAGCGCTGGCGGCCACGGAGCATTCCCTGGCCCTGGGCCTGGAGGGGGCCGGCCTGCGGCTGAGCGTGCGGCATCTGCTGGGGGCCGGCTACCGCGACGGTGAGGGCCGCGATTTCCAGGACCTCTATCCCTACGGCGGCACGGCGGACTACCGCAGCAGCGAGGCCGCCTTCCTGACCGAGCAGGGTCCCTGGTCCGGCGGACTGTCCGCCAGCCTCAACCAGGATCTGCCCTTTCCCTATCTGCAGATGGACGAGCGGGTCACGCGCCATCTGGCCGCGCATGTGGCCTGGAAGGGCTGGAAGCTCTACGGCAACCACACCGGGCACACCATGGACGACGGACTGCGCGCCGTGAACGGAGTGCCGCTGGCGGCGCCCACGATGGTCTCCGAGGCCACCAACTCCGTCGTGGGACTGACGGGCCGCTGGCTGCACGTGTCCGCGTTCCGCTGGAGCCTGGACAACCATTTCAACACGCCCGCCGGTCGGCTGAAGAACCACATGCTGCCCGATCTGCGCCAGTACAGCGCCGAGGCCCATCACAATCTGCGGCTGCCCGGCCCCTGGTCCCTCTCCCTGCGGGCGGGCCTCAACCTGGACCAGGTCGGCGACGAGAGCGCCGTGCGCAGCGTGCTGGGGCGGCTGCGGCCCGATCCCGACCTGAGCCGCCTGTTCGTGACCCATGGCGTGGCGCTCCAATACGGCCTGCACGCGGGAGCCTGGCACGGCGCCCTGTTGCTGGAGTCCGCCAGCGACGACCCGGGCCTGGACGCGCTCTGGATGAACCTGCGCAAGCCCGCCGGCAAACCCTGGTGGCTGGGCAACCCGGAGCTGGACGCGGCGCTGCGTCACACGCTGCGTGGCCGGATCGCCCGGGGGCCCTTCGAATGCGAAGCCGCCGTATCCCGCGTGAACGGGTACGTGAGTCCGGCGCGCGCGGCCTTCGCCACTTCGGACAGCACCAGCCAGGCTGTGCAGACCTGGCGCGGCGTGGCGGCCGACATGCTGGAGGCGCAGTTGCGCTACGCGGGGGCCTGGCTGGACAGTCGGGCCAGTTTCGCCTGGGGTCGCGACGTGGAGGCCGGGGAAGCCCTGCCGGAGATGACACCCCTCCTGGTGGAGAGCACCCTGCGCCGGCCGCTGCCCGCGCTGGCGGGGGAAGTTTGGCTGCGGCACAGCTGGTCCGCCGCCCAGCGCCGCGTGAACACCATGTTGAACGAACGGCCCACCGGTGCCTGGAACCGGCTGGATCTGGGTCTGGGCGCCACCTGGAAAAGCCTGGAGCTCGCGCTGGAGCTGGACAACTTGCTGGACCACGCCTATGCGCAGCATCTGTCCTACGCCCGCAACCCCTTCAGCGCCGGCGCCACCGTGCTGGAGTCCGGCCGCGCGCTCCAGTTGCGCGTCCACTATCGACGCTGAACGCTGGCGCGGAGCGCCGCCGAATGTGATCCTGTCCCACCGGGGCCCGCGCGGGCCCCGGTTGGCTCCAACTATGGTGAGGAACGGTGTGACAGCCCGCAAAGTCGTCGTGGAATCCGCGGGAGGCCCGCCGGACGGACCCGTCCGGTCGCGCATCGGCACGCTGGGCGAGGGCCACCTCCACGCCACGCTGAAGTCCCTCTGCTGCGAACCCGGCGCCGTCTACGAAGCGCCCGTGGAGGGGCTGATCGTGGACGTGGTCAACCCCGGCGGGCTGGTGGAGGTGCAGACCAGCGGCTTCTCGCGCCTCAAACCCAAACTGCAGCGCCTGCTGCCCGGCCACGCCCTGCGCGTGGTGCTGCCCATTCCCGGCGAGAAATTCCTGGTGAAAGTGGAGGAGGGTCCGACGGGCCGGCGGGAGTTGTCCCGGCGTCGCTCACCAAAGCGCGGGAAGCTGCTGGACGCCTTCGAGGAGCTGGTCAGCATCGCCCCCTGGCTGCTGCATCCCAACCTCACCGTGGAGCTGTGGCTCACCAGCGAGGAGGAGCTGCGCGCCCATCAGCCCGGCAAGGCCTGGCGCCGCCAGGGCTGGGTGGTGGTGGAGCGCCGCCTGCTGGACGTGCTGGCGACCCGCCGCTTCCGCGGCGCGGACGACTGGGGCGCGCTGCTGCCCTTCGCCGCGGGCGAACCCTTCGACAGCGCCGAGCTGGCCCAGGCCTTGGAACTCCCGCGCCGCCTGGCCCAGCAGGCCTGCTACACGCTGCACCACGCCGGCCTGCTCGAGCGCCTGGGCAAGCGCGGCCGGGCCTGGGAGTACGCCCGGGTGGCCGATCCCGCGGTCCCCGCCGCACCCTGACATGCACGTCTCAACCAACCCGAAAGCGCCCCCCGCTCTAGCTGGAGCAGGGGGCGCCGTTTGTCCGGGAGTGCCGGGACCTTACTTCATCAGCACCATTTTGCGCGTCTGGCTCTGGCCGTCGGCCTGCAGGGTGTAGAAGTACACGCCGCTGGGCAGGGCGCCGGCGTCGAAGGTGACGGAATGGCTGCCGCGCTCCGTCAGGCCGTCCACCAGCGTGGCCACCTGCCGACCCGACAGGTCGTAGACCTTCAAGCTGGCCTGGCTGTTCTCGGCCAGGCTGAACTCCAGCGTGGTGGCCGGATTGAAGGGGTTCGGGTAGGCGTTGCCCAGCTCGAAGCGGGCGGGCTGCTCGTCGGCGCCCACGAAGTTGTCGTCGCAGATCGTGTTGATGCCGTAGACGAAGTAGTCCACCGGGCTGTTCACAGGGGTCTGGTTGAAGGTGAAGCTCAGCTGGTCCACGGCGCTGAAGTCGATGCCGGGGAAGTCGCTGTAGAAGAACTCGGCGATCACGTCGCCCTGGTCGCCGTTGCCCGCGCAGTGGACCATGCGCACGAAACTGCGCGCGATGGCGCCCGACACCACGGTCATGGTGACGGGCACGCCGTCAGGGCCGTCGCCGCTGCAGTTGTAGTCCAGCTGGCCGCCCAGACCCACCTGGATGGACGAGGCGTCGCAGTAGCCGAGGTTGAGCACGTTGTTGTCCGACGTGCTGCCGCCGTAGGTCAGGCGCCACATGGTGGTCTGGTTGAAGAAGCCGCTGTAGCTGACCACGCCGCCCTCATAGAACGAGTAGAGGGAGAGGTAGAGGCCGAAATTGCTGCCCCCGCTGTGCACGAACTCGGTGGTGCGCACGCCGCCCAGGATGCCGGGATCCGTGGTCACGTCCGTGAAATTCACGTTGGAATCGAAGCTGCCCGCGGTGAACTCGTCCACCACCACGGCCTGCGCCGCGCTGCCGAGAACGCTGCCCACCAGGGCCATGAACAGAAGCTTGCCGACCCGCATGTTGATCTCCTTCCTCAATCCGGTGGTGATGATGTTCCATGCTCCACAGCCGGCATCGACCTGCAGAGAGCTCTCCGCAAGGGGGGTTCGACAAATGCTGGTATGAAGCACAGGTTTAGAGCAATTCCGGCAGAGCAAAAATCACACCAGCTCAGGACTGTCCGTCTGAATGCGGTAACCCACTGTTTTTCTTGATCAGGATCGGATGACGTCCCTCAGGCGGGTTCGTTCTCCCGCCGGGACTTGAACAATCCGGACAGGCAGCCCCCGGCGTCCAAACTCCCAAATCCCACATCTGAAGCTGCCGGATCTCACCGGGCAACTTGGCCTATTTATTGCTGTATAAATTTTGTCGAGAAGTTGTGTTGTTAAAATCAACATCACAGCAGAAAAAATTATTCCGCATCCGGAAACGCAGTTTTCGACTTGGCCGCAGCGATGTACGCCGTGGACCGGCCGAGCGGCGAAGTCCGCGGTCGTGGCGGCAACGAAATGGCACGCTGATCATGGAAGCCTCTCCCGTCCCCGCGACGGACCCCAGCACCCCCGCTCCGGCTCCGGCCGTGTCGCGCCCGGACTCCTGGATCAAGACCTTTCTCCTGGAAACGGCCTCCCTGGCCCGCTTCACGGGGCGCTTCTTCAAGGAGGCCCTGCTGCCGCCCTATGAGTTCGAAGAGCTGCTGAAACAGGCCTTCCTCATCGGGTACAAGTCCCTGCCCCTGGTCGCCATCACGGGCTTCATCATCGGGCTGGTGCTGACCATCCAGTCCCGCCCGACGCTGGTGCGCTTCGGCGCCATCTCGTGGCTGCCGGCCATGGTGGCCGTCTCCCTGGTGCGCGAGATCGGCCCGGTGGTCACGGCGATCATTTTCGCGGGCAAGGCGGGCTCGGGCATCGGGGCCGAACTGGCCTCCATGAACGTCAGCGAGCAGATCGACGCGATGCAGGTCTCCGGCACCAATCCCTTCAACTTTCTCGTGGTCAGCCGCGTGCTGGCCGCCACCATCATGCTCCCCGTGCTGGTGGTGTTCGCGGACGCCCTGGGACTGCTCGGGACCTTCGTCGGGGTGAACCTGCAGGGCGACGTGAGCGCGCAACTCTTCGTCAGCCAGGTCTTCCAGAGCCTCGAGTTCAAGGACCTGCTGCCCGCGCTGGGGAAGACCTTCGTCTTCGGCTGGGCGGTGGGCGTGATCTCGTGTTACAAGGGATTCCACTCCCACAGCGGGACGGAGGGGGTGGGGAAGGCCGCCAATTCCGCGGTGGTCTTCTCAATTTTCATGGTGTTCATCATCGATCTGGTAGCCGTGCAGCTGACCAGCCTGTTGCAGAGCTAAGCATGACCAGCCCCCTGCCTGAGCCGACGTTGGCGGAGTCCCCGGACGCTACGGCCGCCCCGATGGGCGAGCTGGTCGTCAAGCTGGAGCACGTCAAGAAATCCTTCGGGACGAACCACGTGCTCCGGGGCCTGAGCCTGGAGCTGCACAAGGGCGAGAACCTGGTGGTGTTGGGCCGCTCGGGCAGCGGGAAATCGGTCCTGATCAAGTGTCTGGTGGGCCTGGTGGAGCTGGACGAAGGCCGGGTCCACATCCTGGGCCAGGACGTCGCCGGCCTGCCCCGGGCCGAACTGCTGCTGCTGCGCCGGCGGATCGGCTTCCTGTTCCAGAGCAGCGCGCTCTACGATTCCATGACCGTGCGGGAGAACCTGGAGTTCCCCCTGCGCCGCCAGCCGGGCAAGCGCACGGCGGCGGAGCTGGAGGCCCTGGTCGTGGAGGCCCTGCAAAACGTGGGGCTGGAGGCCGCCATGGAGCGGCTGCCCGCCGAACTCTCCGGCGGCATGCGCAAGCGGCTGGGTCTGGCCCGGACCCTGATCCTGAAACCGGAGATCATGCTCTACGACGAGCCGACCACCGGGTTGGACGCCATCACGTCCAAGGAGATCAGCAAGCTGATCCTGGACGTGCAGCGGATCTACCGCACCTCGTCCATCATCATCACCCACGACATCGACTGCGCCCGCCGGACGGCCAATCGGATCATCGTGCTCCAGGATGGGCGCTGCACGGCGCAGGGCAGCTTCGAGGAGTTGGCGAACGCGGCGGATCCGTGGACCCGGTCGTTCTTCGAGTAGCGAATCAGACAAGTGACGGGGTGGGTCAGATGAAGCAGAGCACCAACAGCCAACTCCGCCTGGGGATCTTTCTCATCCTGGGCATCGCCCTGTTCGTGGTGGGGATCTACCTCATCGGCGAGCGCCAGCAACTCTTCCGTCGCACCTTCCGCCTGGTGGGGATCTTCAGCGACGTCGGCGGGCTGCAGGCCGGCAACAACGTCCGGCTGTCCGGGGTGAACATCGGCACCATCGACAACATCAGCATCGTCAGCGACAGCCTGGTGCAGGTGGAGATGGTCATCGACGAGGAGGTCCGGCGCTTCGTCAAGCGGGACGCCGTCGCCCGCATCGGGGCGGAGGGCCTGATGGGCAACAAGGTCGTGGTCCTCGAGCCGGGGACGGGCCTGGAGCGGGCCATCGCCGACAACAGCCGGATCCGGACCCGGCAGCCGGTGGAGCTGGACGACATCCTGATCTCGCTCAAGCGCACGGCCGACAACGCGGCCCTGATCACCCTGGACCTGGCCCGGATCTCCCAACACCTCCAGGCGGGCAAAGGCACGGTGGGGCGCCTGTTGATGGACCAATCCATGGCCCGCAACTTCGACACCTCGATGGTCAACCTGAAGCACGGCACGGACAAGTTCGGCGTGCTGATCGACAACGTGAACCAGGACGTGATCCAGAACCTGGACTCCGCCATCGTCAACTTCAAGGCCGGCTCCAGCGACTTCCAACTGCTGATGGAGAAGGCCAAGCAGAGTTGGCTCCTCTGGGGCTTCGGCAAGAAGCCCTCGGACGGGGACGAACCGGACTCCAGCCGCTGACCAACCGCCCTGCGGCCAGCGTTGCCGTGCCGCCTGAATCCCCGCCGCGCTGAGGTTTGCGTGGGATTCCCAGCACGCGGGAGTTACCTTGGCCGGCACTTGTCCTACAGCATCCGCAGCCAAATTGAAGGGGGATTCCATGAGAGTCGTGAGGTGCGCTCTGTTCGTGCTCTCGTTGGCCGCGGCCCAGGCCTTCGCCAACCTGCAGCTGAACTTTCCGTCCACCAAGCTGGGAACCGGCACCCACAACGTGGTGGGCAATGTCAGCGCCGACGCCATGCTGACGGTGGACGGCACGGACGTGTCCCGCATCGAAGCCAACGTCATCTTCGAGGGTGGCAGCCCGCTCAACGTCAGCTTGGTCTGGGCCTACGACACGAATCCGGACTACAACCTCGAGTTCCTGATCGGCCAGGAGGGGGCCTTCGTGGCCATCCGGGACGTCAAGGTCTACTTGACCTGTCCCGAGGGATCCCCGCAACTGACCTACAGCCGGGGCGTCAACAACCAATACGCCTACAACCTGGGCACGCCCTTCCCCACCAACCTGCCCACCTCCATGCCGGTCTTCGCCACCCTGGAATGCGCCTCGCCGCCGCTCTGCCAGGTCAGCGTGGGCAGCCTGGACTTCGGCACGACGGCGCCCGACGCGCCCGTGGAGCGCAGCTTCACCATCAGCAACACCGGCGGCGGCACGCTTTCGGGCGAAGTGACGGAAGCCTGCGAAGCTTACAGCATCAGCAACGGCGTCTACGCCCTCGCCGGCGGCCAGAGCCAGACCGTCACCGTGACCCTGCAGTCGGCTAGCATGGGGAACTTCCCCTGCACGCTGGACACCGGCGGGAGTTGCGCGGACATCAGCCTGAGCGGAACCGTCGACCTGCCGGCGGTCTGCGAGTTCAGCGCGCCCGACCTGGATTTCGGCACGGTGCTGCCGGGCACGCCCGTGGTGCGGACCTTCAGCGTCATGAACTCGGGCGGCGGCACGCTCTCGGGCGAGGTGACGGAGGTTTGTGACACCTACAGCGTGAGCAACGGCGTCTACAGCCTGGGCGCCGGCCAGAGCCACACCGTGACCGTGACCTTCCAGAGCGCCACCGCAGGGAGTTTCCCCTGCACGCTGGACGGCGGCGGCAGCTGCCCGGACCTGAGCCTGACGGGCGCGGTGGAACTGGCTCCGGCCTGCCAGGTCAGCACGGCCAGCCTGGACTTCGGCACCGTGCTGCCGGACACTCCGGTGGAACGCAGTTTCACCATCAGCAACACCGGCGGCGGCACCCTGACGGGCACCGTGACGGAGGCGTGTGACACGTATTCCGTGACCAACGGCGCCTACAGCCTGACGGCCGGCCAGCTCCAGACGGTCACCGTGACCTTCCAGAGCGCCGTCGACGGCAGTTTCCCCTGCACGCTGGACACGGGCGGCGCCTGCGCGGACATCAGCCTGACGGGCGCCGTGGAACAGAACCCGCCGGTCTGCGCGCTGGACGTGGACAGCCTGGACTTCGGCACGACGCTGCCGGGCACGCCCGTGGAGCGCACCTTCACCATCAGCAACACCGGCGGCGGCACGCTGGCCGGCACCGTGACGGAGAGCTGCGAGGCCTACAGCGTGGGCAACGGCGTCTACAGCCTGACGGCCGGCCAGAGCCAGTTGGTCAGCGTGACTCTCGTCAGCGCGACGGCGGGCGACTTCCCCTGCACGCTGGACACGGGCGGCGCCTGCGCGGACCTGAACCTGACGGGCGTCGTGGAGCTGGCCCCTGCCTGCCAGCTGAGCACGGCCGCCGTGGACCTGGGCCTGCTGCTGCCCGACGAGATTGCCAACGGCGCCTTCACCATCACCAACGTGGGCGGCGGCACGCTGAGCGGCACGGCCAGCCTGGACTGCGAGGGCTTTGCCTTCACAGGCCCCGTGGACTTCGCCCTGACCGCCGGCCAGAGCCAGGACATCAGCTTCGACTTCTTCTCGCCGGAGCCCGGCGAGTACACCTGCCGGATCAACACCACGGGCGGCTGCGGCCAGGTCCAGGTGACGGCGGTGGTGGAGCCCGCCCCCCAGTGCGTGGTGGGCGCCTCCCTGCTGGACTTCGGCACCACGACCCCCGGCACCCCCGTGGAGCGCACCTTCACCGTCAGCAACGCCGGCGGCCACACCCTGAGCGGCGAAGTGACGGAGGCGTGTGACAATTACGCAGTGACCAACGGCGTCTACAGCCTGGGCGCCGGCCAGAGCCAGACCGTGACGGTGACCTTCCAGGGCGCCGCGGCGGGCAGTTTCCCCTGCGCGCTGGTCACGGGCGGCGACTGCGCCGGCGTCACCCTCGCGGCCGAGGTGGAGTTGGCCCCGGCCTGCCAGCTGAGCGCCGGCACCATCGAACTGGGCCTGCTGCTGCCCGGTGAGATCGCCACGGGCGACTTCAGCATCACCAACGTCGGCGGCGGCACCCTCAGCGGCACGGTGGGGATGGATTGCCCGGGCTTCGCCTTCACCGGTCCCGTGGCCTACTCACTGGGCGCCGGCCAGAGCCAGCTCATCAGCTTCGACTTCTTCTCCGACACGCCGGGTCTGTTCACGTGCGAGATCGACGCCTCCTCGTCCTGCGGTCCCGTGCAGGTGCTGGCTGAAGTGCAGCCCGCGCCCCAGTGCCAGGTGAGCGCCTCCGCGCTGGACTTCGGCACCGTGCAGCCCGACAGCCCGGCGGAACTGACCCTGACCCTTACCAACAGCGGCGGCCACACGCTCAGCGGCGCGCTCTCCGAATCCTGCCCGGCCTTCGAAGTGCTGGGCGGCAGCAGCTACAGCCTGGGCGCCGGCCAGAGCCAGGATTTCGTGCTGCGCTTCCAGGCCGCCGCGACGGACGAGTACACCTGCGTGCTGGACACGGGCGGCGACTGTGCCGACGTGACGCTGACGGCCGTGGTGGATCCGCTGCCCGCCTGCGAGGTGAGCGTGGCGGCGTTGGACTTCGGCACCGTGCTGCCCAACGCCGTGGCGACGCGCACCTTCAGCATCACCAACACGGGGGGCGGCACCCTGGCGGGCGCCGTGCTGGAATCCTGCCCGGCCTTCGCGGTCAGCAACGGAGCCTACAGCCTGGCGGCGGGACAGAGCCAGACCGTGACGGTCACCTTCCAGAGCACGAGCGCCGGTGACTACACGTGCACGCTGGACACGGGCGGCAGCTGCGCGGACATCGATCTGCAGGGCACGGTGGAGCTCTCGCCGGCCTGCCAGCTGAGCGTGGCCAGCCTGGACTTCGGCACCGCGGCGCCCGACACGCCGGTGTCGCGCACCTTCAGCATCACCAACACGGGCGGCGGCTTGCTGGAGGGGGTGGTGACGGAGGACTGCGCGGCCTACAGCGTGGCCAACGGTAGCTACTCCCTGGCCACGGGCCAGTCCCACGTGGTCACCGTGACCTTCCAGAGCGCCGACGAAGGCAGTTTCCCCTGCCAGCTGGACACGGGCAGCGACTGCGCGGCCCTGCCGCTGACGGCCCTGGTGGACAATCCGCCCATCTGCCAGCTCAGCGTGACGGGCCTGGACTTCGGCACGTTGCTGCCGGGCTCCACGGTGGAGCGCAGTTTCACGATCAGCAATGTGGGCGGCGGCGTGCTGGCCGGCGCGATGGCCGAGACCTGTCCGGCCTACAGCGTGGTTAATGGCACTTATTCCCTGGGCGCCGGGCAGAGCCAGACCGTCACGGTCACCTTCCACAGCGAGGCACCGGGCAGCTACCCCTGCGTGCTGGACACGGACAGCAGCTGTCCCGACCTGGGCCTGACGGCGGTGGCGGCCTCCCTGCAGCTCTTCACGGGCGAACAATCCGCCTGCGGCACGGTGGACGTGCTGGGCCACCTGCCCGGCTCGGAACTCGGCTTCGTGCAGGACTGGGAGAACGGCGAGATCGGCCTGGCGCTCTCCAGCATGGGCGGCGGGACGCTGACGGTCTCCGTGCTGGTGGACAACGGTTCCTCGGTCAGCGTCTGGAGCGGAGCGGTGGGCTCGGGCATCTGGGAGGCCGCGGAGTCCGGCGTGGACCTGGAGGACTGGTTCACGGAGAACGTCACCCTCTATCTGGAAGTCAGCGACGGCACCAGCACCTGGAATTCCGGGGGTGCGGAGTGCCTGTGGGACTTGAATTTCCTGGCCGTGGAGAACGACGCGCGGCCCCTGGCCTTCCTGCTGCACGAGGCGGCGCCCAATCCCTTCAACCCGGCGACCCACCTGCTGCTGGATCTGCCGGAGCCCGACCACGCGCGCGTGGTGGTGCGGGATCTCCAGGGCCGGCAGGTGGCCGTGCTGCTGGACGGCGAGCTCTCCGCGGGCCGGCACAACCTGACCTGGCAGCCTGGGCAGGTGGCCAGCGGCACCTACTTCGTCACGCTGGAGTGCCGGCAGGGCGTGCAGGTGCGCAAGGTGCTCTTCCTTAAGTAGGATCCGCAGCCGGCGATCGGCTATGCTGAACCACCCAATCCCCCGGTCGCGTCTGTGGCCGGGGGATTTTGCTTGCTCTGCGCCGCTCGACCCTTCATTGTCTCCCATCAGGGGAATTGCCATCGTGGAAGCGCAACGCTCCACCCAAGCGGAAGGATGAGCATGGACGCGCAGCAGACGGGACGTGTGACACCTAGGAGATGGCGGATGTGGCCGGCCCTGGCGGGGCTGCTGGTGCTGCTCTCCTGTTCCCTGGGCTCCCGGGACCAGGTGCTTGGCGTCTGGGTGAATCGCAACCCTCACAGCAAGATCAGCCGGCTGGAGTTCCGCGCGGACAACAGCCTGCTCGTCCAGCTGGAAGGCCTGGCCCTCAGCGGCCGCTGGAAGGTGATCAACAAGTACCGGGTCAAGGTCCAGCTGGCGGCCGTGCCCAACCAGATGGCGGCGTTGGAGACCCTGATCGCCATTGATGACAGCCTGCTGGCCTGGACCATGCCTGACAACGCCGGCACGCAGGAGTTCAGGCGGGGGAAATGATCGTGCGTCGAGCCCTCTTGCTACTTGTCCCGGCCCTGCTGCTGGGCTGCGCCAAACCCGGAGACCCCACCATGTCTGAGACCCCCAACCCCACCCTGGCCACTTTCGCCGGCGGCTGCTTCTGGTGCATGGAACCGCCTTTCGAGCGGCTGGAGGGCGTGCTGGCGGTGGAGAGCGGCTACAGCGGCGGGCAGGTGGAGAATCCGAGCTACGACGAGGTCTGCGCCGGCGGGACCGGCCACCTGGAAGTCGTGCAGGTGCGCTTCGACTCCAGCAAAGTAAGCTACGGGCAGCTGCTGGAGGTCTTCTGGCAGAACATCGATCCCACCGACGCCTGGGGCCAGTTCGCCGACAAGGGCAGCCAGTATCGCACGGCGATCTTTTGTCACACGCCCGAGCAGCGGCGGGAGGCCCAGGCCAGCAAGGAAGCCCTGGCGGCCGCGGGCACTTTCGAGCGCCCCATCGTCACGGAGATCCGCGACGCGGCGCCCTTCTACCCCGCCGAGGACCACCACCAGGACTACTACCGCAAGGAGCCCGAACGCTACCAGGGCTATAAGGAAGGTTCGGGCCGCGCAGGCTTCCTGCGCCGCTTCTGGGGCGACCGGCACTAAGCGTCCGTCGGAGCTGGCCGTTTCACGATCTGCATCGCCCACATCGGCCCGGGTCTTTCAGACGTGGGGCTGGAACACGGGCCACGGGGAGCCCTCGGGGAGCCCACGGGCCCGGCGCTCTCGTCTCAGCGGGGCGGCAGTCTCAGCACGCTGAATCTTCCTTCCCACTCCGGCGTGTCCGTCACCGCGCAGGCGCCGCCCACCGGGTTGCCTTGGAAATCCACTCCCACCGCCTGCAGATCGGACTCGGCGAACACGCCGGCGCCTGTCGAATGGACCAGCAGCAGGCCCGTCCCTTGTGCGATGAACCGGGGATCCTTGTCCCGCCAACCGGAGCGGGTGGGCAGGACCCGTCCGCCCAGACCGTTCCAGGCCGGCGTGCCGTCGGGCAGGATGTGCTGCAGGTGCAGGCGGCTTTCGCCCTCCCAGGAGCTGTCCGCCTCGGCCACCAGATAGGCGCCGCCGGCCCCGTCGGGCAGCAGGCGCGGCCGCGCGATCTGCCAGTCGGTGTGAAAAGCTTCCACGATCCCGGTGGGCCAGAGCGGCGTTCCCGCGGAGTCCAGGCGCAGGACCTCGATCCAGGATTCTCCGTCCTCGCTGGAACCCAGCCCGGTGGCCCAGGCCAGCAGGACGCCGCCGCTGTAGTCCGCCACGCCGGCCGGAGTGGCGCAAGCCTCCGCACTGCTGGAGATCTTCAGGGGCGCGCCGTCTTCCCCCCAGCGCAGCGTGCCGTCGACTGTGAGGTGTTGGGCGACGAGATGGGAGCTTCCCTCAAAGGGACCCCCGTCGACGCTTTCCCGGCCGACGGCGAAGCAGCCGCCCCGGCCGTCCGGCACGGCGGCCAGCTCGCTCAAGCTGGAGGAATAGCCAAATGGATAGAGAATGGCGGACTCCGCGTCGTGCCAGAGCGGCTGGCCCGCGGGAGAGAACCGCTGCGCGCCGGCCATGCCCGATTGGTAGCCGAACAGGGCGATCAGTCCCTCCGAACCGTCGGACAACAGGCAGACCTCGGACTCGCCGGACGAACTCGGGTCCACCAACAGCGGCGCGCAGAGGGGCTGCCCCGCCCCATTGAGGTGCTGAACGCGCAGCGTGGCCCCGAAGTCGGGACTCTCGCGCTGCCAGGCCGCCCAGACGCCGCCGACCCCGTCCTCCTGCAGGGCTGGCCGGTCCAGAAAGGCGGTGGAGTCGCCGAGCACCTTTGGAGCCGGCCACTCCGGCCGACCCTCGCCGTCGAGGTGCTGCAAGCGCGTGCTTCTGCGGGCGACCTGCGCCTCGCCGGTCGTCACCACCGCGATGGACTCGCCCATCGGCGCCTCGGACCAGATCGCAAAGGCGCCTCCTTGGCCGTCGCCACAGAGGGCGGGCGCCGTGCAGCGCACGCCCTGGGTGCGCGCCAACGGACGGGGCGCATTCCACAGGGGTTGTCCCACGGGCGAGAGACGCTGGAGCAGGATGTCGCTCTCCAGGCTGTCCAGCAGGGTCCTGGCGGACTCGAAGACCACCAGCACGTCCGCCTGCGGCACGGGGGCGGGCGCCGCCGCCCCGGCGCTCAGGGTCGACCCAAGCGCCAGTCCGATCCAAACGAAATCGCCGAAACGCATCCTGCCTCCTTTGCCGGGTCGGTCGCGCGACCCGGAACGGGTTACTTAAGCAGGGTAAGCGGCAGCGTCTCCGCGTGCCCCCCCACTTCCAGCCGCAGCCAGTAGCGGCCGCTGGGCTGGCCGGACAAGTCCAGCGGCAGGCTGGTGTGGCCCGCCGGCAGCTGTCGATGCCACTCCAGGACGCGGGCGCCGCGGCTGTCGTAGACGCTCAGCGCCAGTTCCGCCGGCTGGTCCAGCTCCAGCGTGAGGCGGGTGGCGGGGTTGAAGGGATTCGGCGCCGCGCCCACCAGGCGCCAGGCGGCGGGACGCGGGGCGGCGGGCTCCAGCGCCGTGTCGAAGCGGCCGCCCGTCACGGCCACTTGGCGCAGGGCGCCGTTCTGCGCGTTGGTGCTCACCGTGATCTCCACCGGGGCCACGGCCGTGCCGGGGTGGTAGGAGAATTCGGCCCAGCCCAGCTGGCCGGCCGCCAGGGAGGTGGGCGCGGACAGCACGTGGAGGTCCGCCGGCTGCGAGGATTGCACGTAACCCACCAGCAGCGTGGCGTTGCCCGTGTTGAGCAGCGGCAGCTGGAAGCGCACGCTGTCGCCCGCGGCCACCTCGCCCAGTGCCAGGCTGTCCACGGCCAGGGAGAGCAGGCGGGTGGGCGCGGGGTCGGCGCTGCCGGCCAGCGAGGCGATGCGCCCCAGCCAGCCGTTGTGGTCGATGAAGGGGTTGCGGTTGTGCTGCAGCGCGTCGATGGCCGCGTTGCGGTCCAGCTCCTTCTGGCTCACCGTGTCCGCGAAGGCCCACTGGCGCAGCACGGGCTCCTGGTAGGTCAGGAAACTGGAGAGGTTGCCGTAGCGCAGCGCGAAGTAGAAGCAGGCGCGGGCGCAATCGCCCTTGTGCGGGTCGCGGGGTTCGAAGACCGTCACGCCGCCGGCGTCCGTGCCGCGCAGGCTGCCGCCCTGGGCCCAGTTCTGTGTCACCACGTCACCGAAGGGCAGGTTGCCGCGCACGCTGTTGGGCGAGCTCAGAGTGGGGAAGAGGTGGTGCATGTCGCTGCGCGCGTCACCCTCGGCGCCCAGACTCTGGGGCCAGGTGTGTTCGCAGTTCATCACGCTGCCGTCGGGAATGCCGTCCGTGGTCACCCAGCTGGCCGTGTAGACGCACTGCACCTGGCCGTTCACGTTGTCATACTCGCCGAACATGTGCTCCCGGGCGCTGGTGTAGCTATAGACCGTGTGGCCCGTCACGCGGCTGCCCAGGAAGGACTTGAGCGCCGTGCCCCAGAGGTTGGCGGCGCCCGCCCAGTCGGGATCCGGGTGGCGGGGTTGGGCCGTGATGCTCAGGCCGGGCAGTCCGGCGAGCTGGGGCGAGCGCAGTTGCAGGACCTCGCGCAGGTCCAGGTCGTCGCGCAGGTCCAGCCGCAGGGGCAGGCGCAGGGAGTCTCCCGCCGGCAGCTCGGCCAGGTCGCCCACCTGCAGGCGCCCGCTGAGGGTCAGCAGCTCGGACACCTGGACGGGCTGCGCGGACTGGTTGACCACCCAGACCGCCGTGTCCAGCGAGGCCAGGGTGCGCACGCCCAGCTCCAGGGCGGCGGGTTGGAAGCGCAGGGCCGTGGCGGGCAGCAGCACGGTGGCCTGGGCCGCGGCGGCAAGGACAAGCAGGGCGGGAAGTCGCATGGTTCGTACCTTTTCACATGAACAGGGGGCCTAACATAGCGCTTGCGCTGCTGCTGGTTGTCTGCACGCTGCGGCTGGCGCCGGCTGCGCTCCCGGCGCCGCCGGACTCGGCGGAGGCGCCGCGCGTGGCCCTGGTGCTGGCGGGCGGCGGCGCGCGCGGCCTGACCCACATCGGTGTGATCCGTCGGCTGGAGGAGCTGGGCCTGCCCGTGGATCTGGTCTGCGGCACCAGCATGGGCGCGCTGGTGGGCGGCCTCTGGAGCATGGGCTGGAGCGGGCGCGAGCTGGACAGCCTGGCCCGGCACATCGACTGGCTGGGAAGTTTCGTGGATCAGCCCGCCCATCACCGGCTGATCGGCAACGCGCGCTTCCTGGACCGGCCCGACGGCCTGCGGCTGGAGTTGGAGCGCGGCCAGATCCGGCCGCCCGGGCAGATCTTCCACGGCAACAAGGTGGAGCTGCTGCTCAGCGACCTCACCCAGGGCGCCCACGGCGAACAGGACTTCCTCGCCCTGCCGCGCGCCTTCGCCTGCGCCGCCACCGACCTGGAGCGTGGCCAGGCCGTCTACCTGGACCACGGTTCCCTCAGCCGGGCGCTGCGGGCCAGCATGAGCATGCCCTCGCTCTTCCAGCCGGTGGAGATCGACGGCCGCGTGCTGGTGGACGGCGGCCTGGTGCAGAACCTGCCCACGGATCTGGCCCTGCGGCTGGGCGCGGACCTGATCATCGCCGTGGACCTGCCCGTCCACCTGCGGCCGCTGGACGAGCTGGGCAATCTGGTGGCTGTGGCCGAGCAGTCCCGGCAGATCCTCTCCCTGGCCCAGGAGACCCAGGCCGGCCGGCTGGCCGACCTGCTGGTGCGGCCGGCGGTCTCACGCTACGGGTTGATGGATTTCGAGGCCGTGGATTCGCTGATCCTGCGCGGCTACGAGGCCATGCGGGAGGCCGAGCCCCGGCTGCTGGCCCTCCTGGCCGAGCGCGGCGTGCCGCTGGGGCGCCGTCCGCCCCCCGCGCGACCGGGCCTGCCCGACACGCTCTGGCTGGCCTCGCTCTCCGTGGAGGGCCGCTCCACCATCAGCCTGGAGCGCGCGGAACGTCTGCTGGGGCTGAAGCGCGGCGACCTGTTCAGCCCGCGCGACGTCTCACGGCGCGTGCGCACCTTTATCTCGTCCGGGCTGGCCCAGAAAGCCGGCTACCAGATCATCCTGGTCGACCCCGACGAACCCTGCCAGCCCGGCCGCCACCCCGCCGCCGGCCTGCTGCTGGAAGTGGACGGTCCCGGCCAGGCCTGGCTGGACGTGACCCCCAGCTACACGGAGCACGATCAGGTGCGGCTGGGCGTCACCCTGGACTGGGACCGCGTGCTGGGGCCCGGTTCGCGCATCCGCTGGGACGGCCGCTTCGGCACGGATCTGCGACTGGCCCTGGAAGCCTGGCGCAGCAGTTTCCACAGTTCCGGTTTCTACGTCCACCCCTTCAGCCACTTCAGCAGCGAGGACGTGGAAGTGGGCGGCAGCGGGCGCCGCAGCCTGGCGGTCTACGGGCTGAACCGCGCCGACCTGGGGCTGGGCGCGGGCCTGGTGTTGCGCCGCGGCGCGCGGCTGGAGGTCCTGGCCGCCACGGAGTGGACCAAGGCCCGGCCGCAGGTGGCGGACAGCACGTGGACGCTGATCCGCGAACGGGCCCACGCGGCGGCCCTTCGGCTGGACGTGGACACGCGCAATGCGCTGGACTTTCCCACCCACGGGTTCGAACTGGGCGCCGAGGCGCGCCTGCTGGATCCCATCGGGCGCACCAGCCGGACCTTCACCCGCGGCTGGCTGCACACCCGGGTCTGGCACTCCTTCGACGGCTGGTTCCGTGAGGCGGGCGGCGCGCGCTCCACGGCGGCCCGGGACGGCGGCAGCCTGCCGCGCTGGCCGGGCCTGCTCACCGTAGAACTGGGCGGACTGGCGGGGCGCGGCTTCCGCGGCGAGCTGTCGACGCCCTACTTCTTCCCCTTCGGCGGCTGGCCGGAAATGCCCGGCTTCGAGTTCCGCGAACTCTGGGTGCCGGAAGTGGCGGCGGGCTGGCTGGGGCTGCGGCTCTGGCTGGGGAGGAACCTCAGCCTGCTGCCCGTGGCGGCGCTGAGTCACACGCGCGGCGGTCTGCTGGAGCAGGAGGACCGCAGCGACCTGGGCCTGGGCCTCGAACTGGCCACCCGCACCTATCTGGGACCGCTCAAGCTGGCCGTCGGCAGCCAGCCCGGCGAACCCGCCTTCGTCTACCTGCGCTTCGGCTGGGAATGACCCGGCCGGCCGCGTGGACGAAGCACCACCGATTTCAGACAACCGGGGGCACGACATGCCGACCACCAGACTGCACCAGTCCCTGATTCCCGGGGCCGCGCGCCGGAGCCTCCGGCTGCCGCTCCTGGGGCTGACCCAGCTGGGGCTGGGCCTGCTGCTGGCGGGCTGCGGCGCCCCGGGCGAACGCTTCGACACCGGGGCGATCCTGCCGCTGCTGGAGGGCGTGGACGCCCGCCAGGTCTGGAGCGAGGCGGGTTACGAGACCGTCGAGACGCCGGCGGGCGCGTTGCCCGAGGTGCCGGCCTGGCTGGGCGGGGCGGGCTTCGAGGCGCTGGCGGACAGCCTGGGGTGGCAGACCCGCACGGACTACCCGCTGGACACGGACTCCACGGCCCTGGCGGGCGGGCGCATCCGCATCAGCATCTCCGAGTACCCCGCCACCCTGCGCAGCGAGGGCAAGGACGCCCACACGGCCTTCCAACAGATGATGATCGAGGCGTGTTACGAGACCCTGCTGCGCGTGAACAGCACGGACCTGGAGTACCAGCCGGCGCTGGCCACGCACTGGCGAGTGGTCTTCACGGAGGACGGCGGCCAGGAGCTGTGGTTCCGGATCAACCCCGCGGCGCGCTGGCAGACCGGGCAGCGCCTCACGGCGCGGGACGTGGCGGCGTCGTGGAAGCTCAAGGTGGACGAGGGCCTGCTGCGGCTTAGCGACGCCATCATCTACCGCGAGTTCAGCGAGCCGGAGGTCCTCAGCCCCTATCTGCTGCGCACGCGCACGGCCAAACGCAGCTGGCGCATGATGTCCGAGTTCGCCACCGAGCTGCGGATCTATCCCGCGCACATCATCGGCGGGCTGACGGGCAAGGAGTACATGGATCGCTGGCAGAATCGTCCGCTGCCGGGCTCCGGACGCTACCTGATCCGCGAGCGGGACGTCAGCCAGGGCAACAGCCTGACGCTGACCCGGGTGGCCGACTACTGGGACCGCGCCAATCCGCGCCGCCGGGGCGAGTGGAATTTCCACCAGATCAAGTTCGTGGCCATCGGCGAGGACAACCTGGCCCGCGAGCGCACCAAGAAGGGCGAGCTGGACCTGCTGCTGGTGACGGAGGCCAAGTACTGGGTGCGCGAGCTGACGCCCGAGCGTGTGACACAATTGCGGCAAGGCTGGCTGGTGAAGCAGAAGGTGCACAACGACCAGCCCAATGGCCTGCAGGGCTTCGTCTTCAACACGCGCGAGGCGCCCTTCAACGACCTGCGGCTGCGGCGCGCCTTCGCCCTGCTGATGGACCGCCAGACCCTGATCGACAAGCTGTTCTACAACCAGTACCTGCACAACGACAGCTACTACCCGGGCGGGATCTACGAGAATCCCGGCAATCCCAAGATCCGCCACGATCCCCGGACCGCCATCCGGCTGCTGGAGGAGGCGGGCTACGACCGGCTGGACAGCGACGGCGTGCGCATGAACGGCGAGGGGGAGCGGCTGGAATTCGAAGTGATGACGCCGGAGAATCCGGCCAGCGAGCGGCTGCTGACCGTGATCCAGGAACAGCTGGCCCGGGGCGGGATCCAGCTCAGCCTCAAGCCCACCACCTTCTCCACCCGGGTGAAGATGCTCAACGACCGCAAGTTCCAGCTCTACTACGGCGCCTGGACGGGCAGCCTGTTCCCGGATCCGCGCTCCAGCTGGCACAGCGAGTTCGCCTACGGCCCCGACACGGGCAACCACCCGGGCGTGGCGGATCCGGTGATCGACTCCCTCTGCGCGGCCTACGACGTCACCTATGACCAGGCCGAGCGCGTGAGACAGATCCAGGCCATCGACAAGCGGCTGATGGACGGCTACTACGTGGCCCATGCCTGGTACGGGCCCTACGAGCGCCTGCTCTACTGGAACAAGTTCGGCATGCCGGAGCGCGTGCTCTCCCGCACCTACGACTATCGCGACTTGATCCGCCTGTGGTGGTACGACCCGGCCCGGCACCAGGCGCTCAAGGACGCCATCCGGGACAACCGGGCCCTGCCCCTGCAGCCGGAGGCGGTGGGCTGGGCGGCGGCTGCGGCGCCGCCCCGGCCCTGAAGCTCGGAACCCGCCGGCCGGGCGCGCCTCTTCTGCAAGACTGGATTTGGTAAGCTGGGATAGGGCCTCCAGCCGGGCCCGCGACCCGCATCATTTGGAGAATTCCATGTCCAAGCACGCCCTGACGGCCCTGTTCCTGCTGGCCCTGCCGCTGACCTGCCGGGCCCAGCTGAGCGCCGGCGGCACCCCGCCGTCCTTCGATCTCGACCTGCGCGGCACGCCGCCCACCGTGGCGCTGCCCGCCGTGGATCACGCGGCGCTGCTGGCCGAGGACGCCGGGGCCGACAAGGACCAGCCCTTCCGCTTCGGCGCCCCCCAGGATCTGCGCCTGGATCTGCTTGGCCTGGGTGTTTGTGACACGCTGGCCGACGGCACGCGCCTCTGGCGCCTGCGCCTGAGCAGCCCGGGCGCCCACTCCCTCAACCTGCTCTACGACGAGTTCGACCTGCCGCCGGGCGCGCGGCTCTTCCTCTACGGCGACGACCGCAGCCAGGTGCTGGGCGCGTTCACGGACTTCAACCACAACCCCGACGGACAATTTGCCACCCAGCCCTTGGCGGGCGATGCCCTCACCCTGGAGTACGCCGAGCCCGCGGACGCGGCTTTCCCCGGCCGGGTGGGCATCAGCCGCGTGGTGCACGCCTACCGCAACGTGTTCGGGCTGGCCGCCGAGCGCGACTACGGCGATTCCGGCGCCTGCAACAACAACGTGGCCTGCCCGGAGGGCGACCCCTGGCGGACGGAGATCCGCAGCGTGGTGATGATCCTCACCGGGGGCGGCTTCCGGATCTGCACGGGCGCGCTGGTGAACAACACGGCCCAGGACATGCGCCGCTATTTGCTGACGGCCAACCACTGCCTGGGCGGCGAGACCAGCTGGATCTTCATGTTCAACTACCAGAGCGTCGGCTGCAGCAACCAGAACGGCCCCACCAACCACTCGGTGCAGGGCTGCGTGCGGCGCGCCACCCTGGCGGACTCCGACTTCGCGCTGCTGGAGCTGAACAACGCCATTCCCGCCAGCTACCAGCCGGTCTGGGCGGGCTGGAGCGCCGTGGACGAGGCGGCCACCCAGGGCGTCTGCATCCATCACCCCTCCGGCGACATCAAGAAGATCAGCTTCGAGAACCAGGCGCTGATCTCGGACCGCTACCTGGGCAACTCGGGCGTGACGGGATCGCACTGGAAGGTGGCCGACTGGGACGACGGCACCACCGAGGGCGGCAGCTCGGGTTCGCCGATCTTCGACCAGAACCACCGCGTGGTGGGCCAGCTGCACGGCGGCTACGCCAGCTGCTCCAGCCAGACCTCGGACTGGTACGGCAAGTTTTCCATGAGCTGGAACCGCGGCTCGACGGCGGCCACGCGGCTGCGCGACTGGCTGGATCCCGGCAACACGGGCCTGCTGACCCTGGACGCGCTGGATCCGGAGGCCGTGCCCCTGCCCGCCAGTGCCACGCTGAGCTATCTGCCGGGAACGAACCGCCTGCAGTTGGATTGGACGGCCACGCTCAACACCACCTCGTGGCGCGTTGAGGGGGCTGCTGCGGTGGGTGGCCCCTGGACGCCGCTGCTGGAGGTGACGGAACCGGGGGTGACCTTGGTCGCCGATACGGCGCCGGCTTTTCTCCGGGTGATCAGCATCCGGCAATAACTCGCCCACTCTAGTTTTCAACACAGAGTCACAGAGACACGGAGACATGATTTGGCAGGAAGAGGGACGCCACGAGTCCCTCTTTTCTATTTGTCTTACTGTGTCTCTGTGCCTCTGTGGTTCTTCCTGCCAGCTGGCAAAGAACCGTTGTGATGTCCTAGGTTGTCCAGAGACGGGATCATTTCAGGGATGGCCTTCGCATGCAACTCTCCGTTCGCGACACCGCGCGCCTGCTGAACGTCACCGAAAAGACGGTCTACCGCTGGATCAAACTGCAGACCATTCCCGCCTACCGCGTGGGCGACCAGTACCGTTTCAGCCGCGCCGAGCTGCTGGAGTGGGCCACGGCCCGGCGGATCCCGCTCTCGCCGGAGATCTTCCAGGAGGACCACGACGCCTCCGCCGAATTGCCCAGCGTCTCGCTGGCGCTGAAGGCCGGCGGACTGGCCTACCGGGTGGGCGGCCGGGACCGCGCGGAGGTGCTCCGGGCCGTGGTGGACGTCCTGCACGTGCCCGACGAGGTGGACCGCAACTTTCTCTACCAGGTCCTGCTGGCCCGTGAACTGCTGGGCACGACGGCTATCGGCGACGGCATCGCCATTCCCCACGTGCGCAATCCCATCGTGCTGCAGATCGTCCGCCCGCAGATCACCCTCTGTTTCCTGGACCATCCGGTGGACTTCGGCGCGCTGGACGGTCAGCCTGTCTCGATCCTGTTCACGTTGATCAGCCCGACGGTGCGCGCCCATCTGCACCTGCTGTCCCATCTGGCGCACGTGCTGCAGCACCCGGGCCTGCGCCAGGCCCTGCGCGCCCAGGGCCCGCGGGAGGAGATCCTGGCGCTGGTGGCCGCGGCGGAAGCCGGCATCCCGCCACGCGTCGCCTGACGGACTCCCGCGAGTCGCGTTCGCCTTGAACCAATCAGGAAGCACGCCGCCCGATGAATCCGCTGACCCTGGTACTGCTGGCCGGACTGCTGGTCGCTCTGAGCGGCCTGCCCGCGCTGCTGGACGGCCGGCCGGGCAGCCGTCGGCTCTCCGCGGGCCTGGCGCTGCTGGCGGGAGGGCTGGGTCTGGTGGGCGTGGGGGGCAGTCTGGCGGGCGCCGCTCCGCTGGGCCTGCGGCTGGACTGGCCGACGCTGGGCGATCCCAGCCTGGGTCTGGATGCGCTGAGCGCCTTTTTTCTCGCGCCCGTCTTCCTGGTGGGCGGCCTGGGCGCCCTCTACGGGCTGGGCTACGCGCGGGAATCCGCTGGCCGGGAGCCCGCCCCGCTGTACTGGGGCCTGCTCTTGGCCGGCATGATCCTGCTGCTGGTGGCCCGCCATGCCGCCGCCTTCCTCCTGGGTTGGGAGCTGATGGCCCTGGCGGCTTTCTTCCTGGTGTCCACGCACCACGAGCTGCCCGAGACCCGCCACGCCAGCTGGCTCTACCTGGCCGCCACCCACGTGGCCACCCTGGCCCTGCTGGCCCTGTTCGCGATCTGGCAGGCCAGCCTGGGCACGCTGGAACTGCGGCCCGTCGTCGCCGGCGGCATCGGGCCCGGAGCCGCGCTGGCGGTCTTTTTGCTGGCCCTGCTGGCCTTCGGCATCAAGGCCGGCCTGGCGCCCCTGCAGGTCTGGTTGCCGCCGGCCCACGCCGCCGCGCCCACCCACGTCTCCGCCATCCTGTCCGGCGTCGTGCTGAAGATGGGCATCTACGGACTGCTGCGCTTCCTCTCCCTCTTGCCCGCGCCGCCCCCCGCCTGGGGCGGACTGGTCCTGCTGCTGGGCGTGATCAGTGGCCTGCTGGGGGTGATCCAGGCCCTGGGCCAGCACGACTTGAAGCGCCTGCTGGCCTGGCACAGCGTGGAGAACATCGGCATCATCCTGCTGGGACTGGGGCTGGCCCTGCTGGGGCGCTCGGGCGGCCATCCCCTGCTGGTGACGCTGGGCTTGGGCGGCTGTCTGCTGCACGTCTGGAATCACGCCCTCTTCAAGGCCCTGCTCTTCCTCGGCGCGGGCGCCGTGCTTCGGCAGACGGGGACGCGCAACCTCGACCGCCTGGGCGGCCTGGCGCGCCGCATGCCCTGGACGGCGGCCCTCTTCCTGATCGGCGCCGTGGCCATCTGCGGACTGCCGCCCCTGAACGGCCTGGTCAGCGAGCTGCTGATCTTCCTGGGACTGCTGCAGGGGGCCGCAAGCAGCGTCGGCAGCGCCGCCACCGCGCTGGCCGTGCCCGCCCTGGCGCTGATCGGGGCGCTGGCCCTGGCCTGCTTCATCAAAGTCTTCGGCGCCGTGTTCCTGGGACAGGCGCGCACGCCCGCTGCCGAGGGGGCCACGGAGGTTCCCTGGAGCATGCGCCTGCCCATGCTGGTGCTGGCCGGTGGCTGTCTGACCATCGGGCTGGCGCCCGCGCTTGTGGCGCCGCTGCTGGACCGGACCATCGACGCCTGGCTGCCGGCCGCTCCGCTGCTCAGCCCGCCCCTGGCCGGCGTTGACGCCCTGGGCGCCCTGGGTGTCCTGCAGCCGCTGCTGGCGCTGCTGGCCGCCCTGCTGCTGGCCGGCCTGCTCCGCCTGGCGTCCCGGCCGGCCGCGGCCCCCACCTGGGACTGCGGCTACGCCCGGCCCGACGCCCGGATGCAGACTAGCGCCTCCGGGCTGGCCCGCCCGCTGGTCCTGCTCTCCGGGGGCATCCTGCGCGCCCAGCGCCAGGGCCGCGAGGTGCAGGGGACCTTTCCGGGTCCGGCCACCCTGCGCACCGAGGTCCGCGACGGCGTGCTGGATCGCCTGCTGCTGCCGGCCCTGCAGCGGCTTAGCCGGCGGCTGAACTGGTTCCACCGCTTCCAGCAGGGACTCAGCCAGACCTACGTGCTCTACATCCTGATCGCCGTGGTGCTGCTGCTGGGCACGCTGCTGCCCGTGCAGGATCTGGCCGAACTCTGGCGCATGCCGGCCCAGCCGGGAGGGACGCCGTGAGCCCGTCCCTGCAGCTGATCCTGGGCGGTCTGGCCCTCTACGCCCTGAGTGGAGCCGCGGGACTGCCGGTCTCCACTCCGGACGGCCGGCGGCGCGCCCAGCGCTGGGCGGCCGGGCTGATGCTGGGGGGCGGAGGGCTGGGTCTGCTCGGGCTGGCGGCCTTTCTGCCCGGCGGCGACGCCGAGCTGCTGGAGGCGGCCTGGGGCATCCAGGGCAGCCGGCTGGCCCTGCGGCTGGACGCGCTGGCGGCCGTGTTCCTGGTGCCCGTGTTCCTGGTGCCGCCTCTGGCCGCGCTCTACGGCTTGGGTTACCGTCCCGCCCAGCATTCAAGCCACGGCAGCCGGCGGCTGGACGGCGCGCTGGGTCTGCTGGGCGCCTCCATGGGCCTGGTGCTGCTGGCCCGCGACGGCCTGCTCTTCCTGGTGGTCTGGGAGGCCATGGCGCTCGCCGCCTGGCTGGCCGCCACCGTGGAGGAGGAGGACCCCGCCGTGCGCCAGGCGGGCTGGATCTACCTGGTGGCCACCCACGCCGGCACCCTCTGCCTGATCGCCTTCTTCGCGCTCTGGCAGCGCCTCACGGGCTCGCTGCTGCTGGACGCCACCAGCCTGCCGGCGGTCGGCGCGGGCGTGCTCTTTCTGCTAGCGCTGCTGGGCTTCGGCTTGAAGGCCGGCCTGATGCCCCTCCACGTCTGGCTCCCCGGCCTGCACGCGGGCGCGCCCAGCCAGGTCTCGGCCGTGCTCTCGGGCGTGATGCTCAACGTGGGCTTGTACGGCCTGCTGCGGGTCAGCAGCCTGCTGGCGGGCCTGCCGACGGAGTGGGGGGCCGTGCTGCTGATTCTGGGCGCCGGCAGCGCCGTGGCCGGGATGGCGCGGGGTCTGGGGGAGCCGCAGCTCAAGCGCCTGCTGGCCTGCAGCAGCATGGAGAACATGGGCGTGATGGTGATGGGCCTGGGGCTGGCCCTCTTGGGGCGCGCGCAGCAGCAGCCGCTGTGGATCCTGCTGGGGCTGGGCGGCACGCTCCTGCACATGTGGAATCACGCGCTCTTCAAGTCGCTGCTGTTCTTCGGCGCCGGCGCGGTCCTGCACTCCACGGGCACGGGTCGGCTGGATCAGCTGGGCGGGCTGGGCGGGCGCATGCCGCGGGTGACGGCCCTGTTCGCGCTGGGTGCCCTGGCCGCCTGCGCCCTGCCGCCCCTGAACGGCTTCGTGAGCGAGTGGCTGCTCTATCTGGGTTGCTTCCGGGCCCAGGCGGCCAGTCCCGCGGGTCTGACGGGCGCGGCCGCCGCCGGCCTGGCCCTGGCGGGCGCGCTGACCCTGGCGGCCTTCGGCAAGGCGCTGGGCACGGGTTTTCTGGGCACGGCCCGCAGCCCCGGGGCGGAGCGGGCCCACGATCCCGGCGCCCTGATGCTGGCGCCCATGACCCTGGCGGCGACCCTGGCCCTGGGGCTCGGCCTGGCGCCCGGGCTGGCCCTGCCCAGCCTGCTGGCCGCGGCGGGGGTCTGGTCCGGCGCCCCGAGCGGTGGCTTCCCGGCCGACGCCCGGCTGGCCCTGGGCTGGCTCAGCGCCTGCGCCCTGTTGCTGCTGGTTCTGGGTGGGTTGATCGTGTGGCTGGGCCGGGGGCGCTTCCGCCGGGCGGCGCGCGGCCCCACCTGGGACTGCGGCTACGCCCGGCCCGACACACGCATGCAGACCACGGCCGGCTCCCTGGCGCAGACAGTGACGGGGCTGCTGGCTCCGGACCTCGGCCTGCACGCGCACCCGGCGCGCCCGCAGGGCCTCTTTCCCGCGCCCGTCCGCCAGCCCGCGCCCAAACCTGAATTGCTGCTGGAGCGCTGCCTGCGCCCGGCCTGGAAGCGCGTGACCGGTCTGCTGCAGGGCCTGCACGTCTTCCAGCAGGGCCTGACCCAGCACTACATCCTTTACCTCCTGGCCGCCCTGCTGGGACTCATGCTCCTGGCCAGCGTGGGGGAACCGCGATGAACCATCTGTTGCACATCCTGCTCCTGCTCAGCCTGCCGCCCCTGTTGTTTGGGGTGATCAACCGCACCAAGGCCTGGTTCGCGGGCCGGACGGGCCCGCCCCTGCTGCAGCCCTACCACGACCTGCTCCGCCTGCTGCGCAAGGACATGGTGTTGAGCACGACCAGCACCTGGATCTTCCGCGCCGGTCCGGCCACGGCCCTGGCCGCCACGCTGCTGGCCGGCCTGCTCCTGCCGCTGGGACCGCTGCCCGCCGTGATCTCCTTCCAGGGGGATTTGGTGTTGTTCGCCTACCTGCTGGGCCTGGCACGGTTCGCCACCACCGCCGCGGCGCTGGACACGGGCTCGGCCTTCGAGGGCATGGGGGCTTCGCGCGAACTGACCTTCGCCTGTCTCACGGAACCGGCGATCTTCCTGGCCCTGCTGGTGCTGGCGCGTCTCTCCGGCTCCCTTTCGCTGGGGACGATGCTGCAGCCCCTGGCCTCCGTCGGGTCGGCCGGTGCGGCGCCCCTGGCGATGATCTCCATCGGCCTCTTCGTCGTGCTGCTGGCGGAGTGCAGCCGCATCCCGGTGGACGATCCCAACACGCATCTCGAACTGACCATGATCCACGAGGTGATGGTGCTGGATCACAGCGGTCCGCTGCTGGGCGCCATCCACTACGGCGCGGCGCTCAAGCTCTTCGTGCTGGGCAGCCTGCTGCTGCAGGCGGGGCTGCCCTTCCACGCGGATTCCGGCTGGCTGGACGGACTGTGGCTGGCCCTGGAACTGCTGGGACTGGCCGTGCTCATCGGCGTGGTGGAGTCCGTCATGGCGCGGCTGCGCATGCGGCAGGTGCCCTACTTCCTGATGGGCGCCCTGCTCTTCTGTGGCTTCGGCTTCCTGTTGCTGGTGAGGTGACCGGTGATTTCCCTGCTCAACGCACTGCTGATGGTCGTGCTGGCGCTGAACCTGTTCGCGCTGGCCACCAGCCGCATCCTGACCGTGATCCGCACGGTGGCCGTCCAGGGCGCGCTGCTGGGACTGATCCCGCTCCTGTTGCACCACGACCTGGGCCTCGCCTCGTGGGCGGCGGCGCTGGCCGCCGTGGTGCTCAAGGGGGCCGTCTTTCCGCTGATCCTGGCGCGCACCATGCGCAGCGTGGACATCAAGCGCGAGGTCGAACCGCTCATCGGCCTGATGCCCTCCATGCTGCTGGGGGCCCTGGGAACGGTGTTCGCGCTGGTGGCCACTAGTCGCCTGCCCCTGGCGCCCGAGCACGCGGCCACGCTGCTCGTGCCCGCCTCCATCGCCACCCTGCTCACCGGGTTCATCTTCATCACCACCCGGCTCAAGGCCGTCAGCCAGGTGATCGGCTACCTGACCCTGGAGAACGGCGTCTTCATCTTCGGCATGCTGCTGGTGGAGGCCATGCCGCTCATCGTCGAGATGGGCGTCCTGCTGGATCTCTTCGTGGCCATTTTCGTCATCGGAATCATCGTCAACCACATCAGCCGCACTTTCTCGTCGCTGGACACGAGCCGGCTGGTGGCGCTGAAGGACTAAGCCATGGCCCTCGCCCTGATCCTCGCTCCGCTGCTGCTGGCCGCGCTGGCCTGGCTGCTGCCCGCCGGGCGGCGGCCCTGGCTGCTGCCGCTCTCCGCGCTGGTCCACGCCCTGCTGATCTGGGCCGTCCTCTTGTGGCCGGACCTGCTTCCCGCCGGCGAGTGGCTGGCGCTGGACGCACCGGGGCGGTTGGTCCTGCTGCTCATCTCCGTGCTGGATCTCAGCTGCGGGTTCTACGCCGTGGGCTATCTCAAGCGGCGGACGGAGCGCCCCAACCGCGTGTTCGTCTCCTGCCTGACGGCCCTGCCCGGCGCCATGGCGCTGGCGATCCTGGCCCAGCACCTGGGTCTGCTCTGGGTGGCCGTGGAGGCGACGGCGCTGTTCTCCGCGCCGCTGATCTGGTTCAACCGCACGCCGCGCTCCATCGAGGCCACCTGGAAGTACCTGCTGGTGGGTTCCGTGGGCATCGCCTTGGCGCTGCTGGGGACCTTCTTCCTGGCCTATTCCTCCTTCTACGGCGGTGGCGGGACCACCCTGACGGTGGGGCGTCTGCTGGAGCAGGCGCCGCTGCTCTCGCGGCCCTGGCTGCGGGCGGCCTACATCCTGCTCCTGGTGGGCTACGGCACCAAGATGGGCCTGGCGCCCATGCACACCTGGAAGCCCGACGCCTACGGCGAGGCCGCCGGCGTGGTGGGCGCCACGCTGGCCGCCGGAGTCACGGCCTGCGCCTTCCTGGCCCTGCTGCGGGTCACGCACCTCTGCCAGGTGGCGGGCGAGGGCCCCTTTGTCTCACGCCTGCTGCTGGTGATGGGGCTGTTCTCCATGGCCGTGGCCGGGGTCTTCATGATCGGGCAGCGGGACCTGAAGCGGCTGCTGGCCTGGTCCAGCGTGGAACACATGGGCATCCTGGCGCTGGGACTGGGTTTGGGGAAGGCGGCGCTCTGGGGCACCCTGCTGCACGTGCTGGCCAACGGACTGGGCAAGGGCGTGCTCTTTCTCTCCGCCGGCAACATCCATCGCGTCTACGCCAGCAAGCAGGTGGACGAGATCTCCGGCGTCCTGCGCCGCATGCCGGTCTCCGGCTCGCTTTTCCTGGCCGGGTTCATCGCCATCACCGGCTCGCCGCCCTTCGCGCCCTTCATCAGCGAGTTCTCGATCCTGCGCGGGGCCTTCCAGTCGGGTCAGTATCTGCCCGGCGCGCTGTTCCTGGGCTTTCTGTTGATGGTCTTCCTCGGGATGGGCGCCACCGTGCTGCGGGTCGTGCAGGGACCGGCGCCCCGGGACGACGCGGGCGTCGCGCAGGCCGCGGACGTGGAGGACCGGTTGACCGTCACGCCCATCCTGGTGCTGATGGCCCTGGTGCTGCTGCTGGGGCTCTGGATCCCCGCGCCGCTGCAGGCCCTGCTGGAGGACGCCGTCCGCTACCTGGAGGTGCCGGCATGAGCGCGAACCGGACCCGCGTCGAGTTGATGAACGGGTTGGCCCTGCCGCTGGATCAGGTGCCGCAGGTGGAGTTCCCCGCCTTCCGCGACCAGCTGCTCGAATCCGTCGCGGCCGGGCAGCGGGTCTCCGCGCTGTTCGCCCGCCGGCCCCAGCCGGGGCCCGAGGTGGAGCTCCTGCTGGTCTTGGCCGACGATGCGCGCAGCCGGCTGCACGTCTCACGCTGCCCGATCAGGTCGGCCGGCTATCCGTCCCTGACGCCCGACTGTCCCCAGCTCCACCTCTTCGAGCGCGAGATCGCCGAGGAGACGGGCCTGCGGCCGGAGGGCCACCCCTGGCTGAAACCCGTCCGCTACCTGGCCGCCCGGGAGGGCGATCCGGAGCTGCCGCCCGGGACGGGGGATTTCTACCGGGTGGAGGGCGACGAGGTCCACGAAGTGGCCGTGGGGCCCGTCCACGCCGGCGTGATCGAACCCGGCCACTTTCGCTTCCAGGTGCTGGGCGAGGAGGTGCTGCATCTGGAGATCGCGCTGGGCTACCAGCACCGCGGCGTGGAGCGCGCCCTGGCCGGCCACTCCGCCCGCGGCCTGCATCTGGCGGAGACGCTGGCCGGGGACAGCAGCGTGGCGCACGCCACGGCCTGGTGCCAGGCCCTGGAGGCGCTGGCCGACTGTCCGGCGCCCCTCCGCGCCCAGGCCCTGCGGGGCGTGGGACTGGAACTCGAGCGGCTGGCCAACCACGTGGGCGATCTGGGCGCCCTGGCCGGCGACGTGGGGTTCCTGCCCACCTCCTCGTGGTGCGGACGCCTGCGTGGCGACTTCCTCAACCTGAGCGCCCTGCTCTGCGGGAACCGCTTCGGGCGCGGGCTGGTGCGGCCCGGCGGGCTGGGTTTCGACGTGGACCCCGCGCGCATCTCCCTGATCCTGGAGCGGCTGGAGGGCTTCGAGCGCGACACGCGGGCGGCGATCACGCTTCTCTGGGACACGCCCTCGGCCATGGCGCGCTTCGAGGACACAGGCGTGCTGGCGCAGGAGACGGCACGGGAGCTGGGGCTGGTGGGACCGGCGGCCCGGGCTTCGGGTCTGGCGCGCGACGTGCGGCTGGATCACCCCGCGGGCATCTGGCGCTTCAGCCACATTCCGCTGGCCTCCGCCGGCGCCGGCGACGTCTTCGCCCGGGCCCAGGTGCGCTGGACGGAGATCCAACGCTCCCTCGAGTTCATCCGGGACCAGTTGCGCTCGCTGGCCGGCGGTCCCATCCGGGCCGCTGCCGCCGACGGGGCAGACCGGCTGACGAGCGGACTGGCGCCGGACATGCTGGCGGTCTCCCTGGTGGAGGGCTGGCGCGGCGAGGTCTGTCACACGCTGCTCACCGACGGGGCGGGCCGGATCGCACGCTGCAAGGTGGTGGACCCGTCCTTCCACAACTGGAGCGGG
This sequence comes from Candidatus Delongbacteria bacterium, assembly GCA_041675285.1. Classification (NCBI taxonomy): domain Bacteria; phylum Candidatus Delongiibacteriota; species Candidatus Delongbacteria bacterium. Next base: position 50,438 of record JBAYTZ010000013.1, on the reverse strand, counting down.
CTGGCCCTGGCGCTGCGCGGTCAGCAGATCTCCGACTTCCCGCTCTGCAACAAGAGTTTCAATCTCTCCTACTGCGGCCATGACCTGTAGGATTTCCGGGAGGATCCCCGCGTGCTGAAGATTCTGCTGGAGCGTCTGCGGCAGGGACACCGGACCATCGAGTGGCCCCAGGGCCCGCCGCCCGAGTTGTCCGACCGCTTCCGCGGGCGTCCGCGCCTGGAGCGCACCCGCTGTCCGGCGGAGTGCCAAGCCTGTGTCGACGCCTGTTCCACGGGGGCCATCGACCTGGCCGGACCGGGCCGCATCGATCTGGGCCGCTGTCTGTTCTGCCCGGACTGCGCCGAGGCCTGCCCCGCGGGCGCCATCGCGTTCGGGCCGGACCACCGCCTGGCCGTGCGACAGCGCGGCGACCTGGAATTGGCGGGGACCGAGGAGCTGCGGCTGGCCACGGCCCTGGACCACCGGCTCAAGCGGCTCTTCGGCCGCTCCCTCAAACTGCGCCAGGTGAGCGCGGGCGGCTGCAACGCCTGCGAAGCTGACATCAACGTGCTGGGGACCGTCGGCTGGGACCTGGGGCGCTTCGGCATCCAGCTGGTGGCCTCGCCCCGCCACGCGGACGGGCTGCTGATCACCGGCCCCGTGACACAAAACATGGCCCTGGCCCTGCGCAAGACCTGGGACGCCGTGCCGGCGCCCAAGCTGGTCATCGCCGTGGGGGCCTGCGCCATTAGCGGCGGCCCCTTCGCCGGCCGACCCGAGCAGCAGGACGGCGTCCACGACCTGCCCGTGGACCTCTACATCCCCGGTTGTCCGCCGCATCCGCTGACGATCCTGGACGGCCTGCTGCGCCTGCTCGGGCGGCTGGAATCAAACTGATTCACACCACAGAGGCACAGAGACACAGAGACACGGTTAAGTAAAGAGAGGGATGCGCGGGCATCCCTCTCTCGATCTGGTTTTGCTGTGTCCCTGTGTCTCTGTGGTAAAAACCAGAGACTCGGCAAGCGCTCAGGCCATCAGCGAGGCGATGGCCGCCACGTTGGCGATGTCGCTCCAGGAGCAGCCGCGCGACAGGTCCATGAAGGGTGCGGACAGGCCCTGCACCGTCGGCCCGATGGCCTCGGCGCCCGCCAGCCGCTGGGTCAGCTTGTAGCCGATGTTGCCCGCGTCCAGGTCCGGGAAGACCAGCACGTTGGCGCTGCCCGCCACGGAACTGCCCGGCGCCTTGGAGGCTGCCACCTTGGGCACGATGGCCGCGTCCAGCTGCAGCTCGCCGTCCACGGACAACTCCGGGTCGGCCTGGCGGATGATCTCCAGCGCGGCCAGCACCTTGTCCACGTCCGCGTGCTTGGCGCTGCCCTTGGTGGAGAAGCTCAGCATGGCCACCCGCGGCTCCGTGCCTGTCAGCGCGCGGTGGGTCTTGGCGGAGGCCATGGCGATGGAGGCCAGCTGCTTGGCGTCCGGCTGCGGCACGATGGCGCAGTCGGCGAAGGTGAACAGGCGCCCGTCAGGCATCACCATCAGGAAGCTGGAGGAGACCGTGTCGATGCCCGGCGCCATGCCCAGGGCGTGCAGGCCGGCGCGGATCACGTCGCCCGTGGTGTGCAACGCGCCGCCCACGCTGGCGTCGGCGATCTTGCGCCGCACCATGAAGGCGGCGAAGTACATCACGTTGTGCACGGCCTCCGTGGCCGCCTCCAGCGTCATGCCCTTGGCCTTGCGCAGGTTGAACAGCTCGTGGGCGAACTCCGAAGTCCACTCGCTGGCGGACGGGTCCACGATCTCGCGCGCCAGCAGGCTCAGGCCGTGCTCGGCGGCCAGCCGCTCCACCTCGGAGCGGCGACCCAGCAGGGTCACCCGGCAGATCTCCTTCTCCTTGAGGAACTTGGCCGCCTGGATGGTGCGGGGATCCTCGCCCTCGGGCAGCACCACGTGCTTGCCGCGTTCGCGGGCCTTCTGCTGGAGCGTGTCCAGGATATTCATGAGGCACTTCCTTTGAGTTGGTCCATGGCGCTGCGCACCACCTCCGGCACGAAGCGCGAGTAGTCGCCGCCGAATCGCCACAGCTCGCGGACGATGGAGGAATTGAGGTAGCTCCACTCCTCGCTGGGCATCAGGAAGACCGTCTCCACCTGGGGAGCCAGTTTCCGGTTCACGATGGCCATCTGGAATTCGTAGTCGAAATCGCTGATGGCCCGCAGTCCGCGCACGATGGCCGTGGCCTGGACGCGCTGGGCGTACTCCACCAACAGGCCGTCGTGGCAGTCCACCCGGACGCCGTCCAGCCCGGCCACGCTGGCGCGCACCAGTTCCAGCCGCTGCTGCAGGGAGAAGAGCGGGGTCTTGCCCGTGTTTACGGCCAACAGCACGACGACCTCGTCGAAGGTCCGCCGCGCCCGCTCCACAATGTCCAGGTGACCCAGGGTCAGGGGGTCAAAGGTGCCGGGGTAGATGGCCCGTCGCACGGCCGTCTCCTTCGCTTGGCGCGGCTCACTCATCCGCGCAGACCAGGGCCATCAGGGTCAGGTCGTCGGGAAAGCGCGTCACGCGCTCGTGCAGCCCGGCGTGCAGGCGCAGGGCCGCCAGCTCGTGCTGCAGCAGGCCGCGCGCGTCCAGCCGGCCCGCCTCGCGCAGGGCGTGGGCGATGCCCTCCAGCCCGAACTCCCGCCCGCCGGCGTTCTCCGTCTCGTTCAGGCCGTCGGTGTAGAAGAAGAGGCGGTCGCCGGGTTCCAGGTCCACCAGACCCAGTTCGTAGTGCACGTCGCGGAAGGCGCCCAGGATCAGGCCACCCGTCTCCAGGGACTCCAGCGCGCCCGTGGCCCGCCGCAGCAGCTGGGGCGGGTTGTGGCCGGCGTTCACGTAGGTCAGCCGGCGACTGGGGCGGTGATACACGCCGTAGAAGACCGTGACGAAACTGTCGGCCGCGGTGACCTCCAGCAGGTGCTCGTTCAAGTGGCTCAGCATGCCGGCCATGTCCAGCCGGTACTGGGTGAGGATGTGGATGCCCGTGCGCACGCTGGCCATCAGCAGGCTGGCGGGAATGCCCTTGCCCGCCACGTCGGCGATCACCAGCCCGATGTCCTGGGGCGTGATCATGAAGTGGTCGAAGTAGTCGCCGCCCACTTCCGTGGAGGGCAGGTTGAGCCCGGCCACCTCCACGTCGTGCAGGTGCAGGTCCGCCTTGGGCAGGAGCGAGCGCTGGATGCTGCGGGCCACCTTGAGGTCCGCCTGGACGCGGCGGCGCTCCTCGCGGTCCGCGCGCAGCAGCGTGTGCTCCACGGTCTGGGCCACCTGGCTGGCCAGCACTTCCATCAGCAGCCGTTCCTGTTCGCCGTAGCAGGCGGGGCGGTCCGATTCCAGGTTGAAGAAGCCGATGACCCGGTCCTCCAGCAGGATGGGCACCACCAGCTCGCTCCGGGTGCGGTCGCGGGCGTTGAAATAGCGCGGATCCACGCGCACGTCCGGCACGACCACGGATTCCTTGTGGCGTGCGATCCAGCCCATGATGCCGCGGTCCAGTTTCTGGCGCACCAGGTGCAGCTTGTCCGTGTCGTAGCCGCGCAGGGATTCCCAGCGGATGGTGGCGTCTTTGGGGTCGAGGAAGTAGATGCCGGCTGCGTCGAAGTCCACTACGCCGCCCAGGGTGTCCATGATCAGCAGGGCCAGGGATTCGCTGCCCAGGTCGCGCCCCAGCCGGCGGCCGATCTCGCGCAGTAAGCGGTTCTCCCGCAGGGTGCGGGCGGGTTCCAGCAGGTCGCGCAGGCGCGCCGTGCTGCCGTCCAGTTCCTCCAGGGCCTGCCGGACATGAAGCAGCCAGGCCGACGAGGCCTGGCTGCTCGGGGCGGGTTCTTGCTGCCGCAGCGCTTCCAGCCGCTCGACCAACTGGCGCAGGGCGTCCAGGACGTCGCGCCCGGGACCGGAGTAGTGGACGGACGAGGCCGACTCCGGCCCGGCGGGGTTCATTCGAAGGCTCGGCTCGCCTGCTCCACGTCGGGGAAACTCTTGAACACCTGGTAGAGCTTGGTGATCATGAACAGCGAGTCGATTTTTTCCGTCACCGAAGCGAGATGGAAATCGCCTCCGGCTTCGCGCACGGGTTTGAGGGCCTTGATCAGGATGCCCAGGCCTGAGGAATTCATCAGTTTGACATTGGACAGATCCAGGACGAACTGGCGGTTGCCCTTGTCCAGGAAGGACTTCACCTCATTGTAGAAGGAGTCCGCGTCAGGGCCCCCCAACAGGTTGCCCTTCAGGGTCAGCACCACAAGGTTGTCCCGGCTCTCGGCTGAGATCTTCATACACGCCTCCTTATGGGTCGAATCTATCAATCACCCCTGCCGGTGTCAATTTGAACCGGCGTTCCCGGACCCCTGCCGACGGCTGGCGGCGGGAGGGTGGCGGACGGGTGGGGTGCGGCGCCGCGTCCGGCCCCGGCCGACGGAAGGGCCAGTGGGCAAACCTGCCGGATCCGTTGTTACCTTGCAGGTGCCCGGCGTGGAAGGCTATGACAATCAACGACCCTTCCCGCGTTTTGCACAGGTTGAACGCCGCCGGCTACAGCTGCCGGCCCGGGCTGTCGATGACAAAGGAACACTACGGGAGTATCCATGCCGACCTTCAATGAGATTCGCGCCATGATCAAGGCCCGGGGCATCAAGCAGCCGCCCGGCGCCACGCGCGTGGAGCTGGTCCGCCTGCTGCAGGCCAGCGAGGGCAACTTTGACTGTTTCGCCACCGCCGTGGACGGCGTCTGCGACCAGCTGGACTGCGTCTGGCGGGAGGATTGTTTCAAGGCCGCCGGCACCAGCAGCTGAGCGCCGGATCCGGCGGCGGCCGGCCCGCCGTCCCGGACCCCGAGAACCCATAGCAGGCGCGAGACTCGATTCAGCAGCTCCGGGAGGCGCATGCCCGAACTTCGTCACGACCCCATCCAGCGGCGCTGGGTGATCATCGCCAAGGAGCGGGGGGCCCGCCCCCTGCAGTTCGAAGGTGAATTGCGCTTTCCGCGCAACCCCAGCTGTCCCTTCTGCGAGGGGATGGAAGGCACCACGCCGCCGGAGATCCTGGCCCTGGGCCCCCCCGGCCGCCAGCCCAACACGTCGGGTTGGGAGCTGCGCGTGGTGCCCAACAAGTTTCCCGCCCTGCAGGTGGAAGGCAACGCCGACCGCCGCGGAGTGGGCTATTACGACGTGATGAACGGGATCGGCGCCCATGAAGTGCTGATCGAGACGCCGCGCCACATGCAGCACATGGCGGAGATGAGCCCCGAGCAGATGGCGCGCATTTTCTTCGCCTATCAGGCCCGGCTGGTGGACCTGAAGCGTGACCCGCGCTTCAAGTACGTCATCATTTTCAAGAACTACGGCGCCGACGCCGGGGCGACCATCGCCCACCCGCACACGCAGATCATCGCCACGCCGGTGACGCCGCGCACGGTCTCCAACGAGCTGACCTCGGCGCGCGAGCACTTCCGGCTGAAAGAGCGCTGCCTGTTCTGCGACATCCTGACCCAGGAGCTGGAGTCCGGCGCGCGGCTGGCGGCCCTGACGGACCACTTCGCCGCCATCTGTCCCTACGCCTCGCGCTTCCCCTATGAATTGATGATCCTGCCCCGCGTCCACTCCTTCGATTTCGCCGTGGAGCGGCCGGAGATCGTGCAGGACTTGTCGAAGATCATGCACATCGTGCTCAAGCGTCTGCGCGGCGCGCTGGGGGATCCGCCCTTCAACTTCATTTTCCACACCGCGCCCAACACAGGGCACAGCCTGCGGCGCAGCAACTACTGGGACACCATCCAGTACGACTGGCACTGGCACGTGGAGATCCTGCCGCGCATGACCCAGCCGGCGGGCTTCGAATGGGGCACGGGCCTGCACATCAACCCGGTGGCGCCGGAGGTGGCGGCGGACCACCTGCGCAAGGTGCAGGTGGCATGAAAGAACCCCGGCGGGGCGTGCTGCGCGTGCTCTTCGTGGCCGCGGAAGCCGTGCCCTGGATCAAGAGCGGGGGCCTGGGCGACGTGATGGGCGCCCTGCCGCGCGAACTCTTCAACCTGGGACACGAGGTGGCCACGGTGCTGCCGCTCTTCGCCTCGGTGGACCGCGCCGAGGCCGGGCTGGAGCTGCTGGCCACCATCCACGTGCGCTTCCTGGGCAACGATTTTCCCACCCGCATCTTCGCCGCCAGCTATCCGCGCAGCGAGTGCCGGGCCCTGTTCATCGAGAACCAATACTACTTCGAGCGCACGGGGATCTACGACGATCCGCTGACCGGCAAGCCCTGGCCCGACGACGACGAGCGCTGGTTCTTCTTCCAGACCGCGCTGCTGGAGCTGGTCCGCCAGACCGACATGCAGCCGGACCTGATCGTCTGCTCGGACTGGCACACGGCGCTGATCCCGGCCCTGCTGCGCATCCGGCACCAGGAGAACCGCGCCCTCCAGCAGACGCGCTCGGTGCTGAGCCTGCACAATCTGGGCTACCAGGGCGTGCTGCCGGCGGAATCCATCACCAAGCTCGGCCTGCCCCGGGAGCTGCTCTTTCCGCTCAGTCCTTTTGAATTCTACGGCCAGCTCAACTGCCTGAAGGCCGGCATCAGTTTCGCCGACGAGGTGGTGACGGTCTCGCCCACCTATGCCCGGGAGATCTGCACGGCCGGGCTGGGCCACGGCCTCGACGGCGTGCTGCGCCAGCACGGCGAGCGCGTGCGCGGCATTCTCAACGGCATCGACGTGGAGGAGTGGAACCCGGCCACGGATCCGCTGCTCGAGGAGCCCTTCTCCAGCTCGCACCTGCCGCGCAAGGCGGGCAACCGGCCGCGCCTCCTGCGGGAGTTCGGCCTGGACCCGGGCTTCGGCGGGCCCGTGCTGGCCATGGTGACGCGGCTGACGGGGCAAAAGGGCATGAACATTCTGGCGGGCTGTCTGGATCGGCTGCTGCAGCGGGATCTGCGGCTGGTGATCCTCGGCTCGGGCGAGGCCCAGTTCGAGAAGTTCCTCAGCGACGTGGCCGCGGCCCATCCCGAGCGGATGGCCGTGCGCGTGGGTTACAGCGAGGCGCTGGCGCACCTGATCTACGCCGGGGCCGATTTCTTCCTGATGCCCAGCCGCTATGAGCCCTGCGGGCTCAGCCAGATGTACTCCATGCGCTATGGCACGCTGCCCGTGGTGCACGCCACCGGCGGCCTGAAGGACACGGTGATCCCCTTCCTGGAGGACGCCGACCGGGCGACGGGCTTCGCCTTCGAGGACTATAATGCCGAGGCGCTGCTGGAATCCGTCGACACGGCGCTCAGCGCTTGGCGCAACCCGCGCGCCATGCGGCGCCTGCAGAAGAACGCCATGAAGCAGGACTTCTCCTGGGCCCACAGTGCCAAGCTCTACGAGGAGCTGTTCTACCAGGTGCGCGAACACAGCCGCTGGGGCGAATAAGGAAGCCGCCATGACCTGCCCCGACGCCGCCCCGCCGGCCGACGTGGAATCCACCCCTCCCGCCGTCTGGGCCCTCAGCCAGGAACAGGTGGAGGCCGCTTGGGACCGGGCCGAAGCGGCCCAACAGAACGAGTCCTCCACGCGGGTGGAGAATCTGCTGCAGCAGCAGCGCGACCTGACCGCCTACCTGCTGGAGATGCTGGCCGGACACGACGAGGACGCCGCCGCGCTGGGTCTGCACCTCCTGCTGGTGGCTGTGGAGGCCTTCCAGGCCGCCCATCCCGGCCTGAAGCGCGTGCGCCGCCCGGCCATCCTGCGTCGCCACGCCGCCACCCTGGCGATTCTGGACTCCCTGGCCGCCAGCCCGGAGGCTGGCGGTCCGCCGGACTTCGCCGAACCGATCCTGATGGAACTGATGCTGGGCGTGATCGGCGAGGCCACTCCGGAACACCAGCCCGACCAGCCCGACGAACTGCGCCTGCAGTTGCTGCACGCGCTCTGGACCGTGAGCGAGGTCCTGCACGAGGCCGTCACCGCCGCGCCCGGCCACGCCCTGCCGGTCATGAAGCGCCGGCGGCGCTAAGCCCGGCGCCGGCAGGCCTTTCCGCAGCCTGCTCTGGCATGATGCCTGACACTACTTCTCGGATTTGTCCACTTTCCCGCCCGCATGCCGTCGCGAATCGATTTCGCTGGACGCCTTGACAAACCAAGTCAATCCTTAGTTTCTTTCCAGCAACACAGCACGCGCCGACTGCACGCACACACAGCATCCCCCCAGACCCTGCACCGGCTCCCGCGTCGCGCCCTCTCATGTCGCGCGCCAGAACCGGGAGAGAAAGGACTCCATGCCACCTCTTGCTCCGGCTGCGCTGGCGGCCATCGCCCCGGAACTGGCCAAACGCGGACTGGATCTGCTCAGCGGCGTCTTTCGCGGCGGGCCTGGCCCCCGCCTGCAGGAAACCACGGCGCTGATCCTCGAGCGGACCGGAATCGACATCCACGACGTGGCCGAGCAGAAGCTGAGCCCTGAGCAGTGGGGCAGCCTGAAGGAATTCGAACTGCAGCAACAGGATCGCCTGCTGGAGAGCCGCCAGGAAAGCGAGGCCGGCAGCCTGGAGCGCGAACAGCTGGCCGCCGCCGACCGCGCCGACGCCCGCAGCCTGCAACGCATCGCCCTGAGCAGCGACGACGTGGTGGCACGCCGTTTCATCTACTACTATGCCACCCTGCTCACGCTGCTCACCTTCGCCTTCATTTTCTACGCCGCCTTCGGTCCGGAGAACCGCTCGGAGTCCCAGCAGCGGATCATCGACACCGTGCTGGGCTTCCTGCTGGGCGTCTCGCTCTCGGCCATCATCCAGTACTTCTTCGGGTCGAGCGTGGGCAGCAAGGACAAGGATGAGAAGATGAGCCAGATCCGCCGCCAGCTCCCCGCCGCCACCGCCCCGGGCGGCGCCCGGAGCGCGCGCCGGGCGGGAGACCCGGCATGAGCCTGCTGCACGACCAATCCACCTTCCTGCTCCAGGTCACGGAGCTGATCTGCAAGGCGAACGAGCTGGGCTTCCACGTCACCGGCGGCGAACTGTACCGGACGCCCGAGCAGCAGGCCCTGCACGTGAAGAACGGGCGCAGCGCCACGCTGAGCAGCCAGCACGTGAAGCGCCTGGCCGTGGACCTCAACTTCTTCACCACCAAGGCCGACGGCCAGTGGAAGCTGACCACCGACCTGGAGGAACTGCGGCCGCTGGGCCGCTTCTGGGAGTCGCTGGACCCGGCCAACCGCTGGGGCGGCCAGTGGAATTCCTTCAAGGATGCGCCGCACTTCGAGCGCCGGGAGACGGAAGGCGCGGCCCCGGCACTGGCCCCGGCTGCGGCGCCGCCGGCGGAACCGAGCCCGGCGAGCACCGGTGGCACGGGTGGCGTGCCACGGGGTCTGGGTTTGCTGCAGAGCGCGGTGGGACCCCGGCGCGCCAACCCGCGCGACGACGTGGAGACCATCCAGCGCCTGCTCAATCTGGCGGCGAAGCAGGGTCAGTTCGCCCTGGACGCTGGTCCGCTGAACCCCGACGGCGCCTTCGGCACCAAGACATTGGGCGCCATCCAGGCCTTCCGGCGCGCCGTGCTGGGGGAGGCTGCGCCGGCCGAAAGCATCGAACCGCGCAGTGCAGCCCTGGCCCGGCTCTGCGAGAACCTGCCCGCAACCTGCGACACCACGCTGCTGGAACTGGCCTATCTGCGGGCGGCCCAGCGCGATGTGACGGAACTGGCGGCGGGGGTGAGCCGGACCCTGGCCGCCCGAAACATCGACACGCCGCTCCGGCAAGCGCACTTCCTGGCGCAGATCGGCCATGAATCGGGCGAACTGCGCTTCCGCGCGGAGATTGCCAGCGGCGAAGCCTATGAGGGACGGCAGGATCTGGGCAACACCCAGCCCGGCGACGGCCGGCGCTTCAAGGGCCGCGGGCTGATCCAGCTCACCGGGCGCGCCAACTACCGCGAGTACGGCCGCGCCCTGGGTCGCGAGGCCGAATTGCTGGAGCAGCCGGAGCTGGTGGAGACGGATGCCACCCTCTGCGTGGACGTGGCCGGCTGGTTCTGGGCCAAGCGCGGACTGAACGCCCTGGCCGACAAGGACGATCTGACGGCGCTCACCCGCCGGATCAACGGCGGCGTGAATGGACTCGCGGATCGCCGGCGCCTGCTCACTCGCTTGAAGGGCCTGCTGGGCTGCGCGTGAAGGTCGGCGCGCTCGCAATGTGCCGGCGTGGCTGACGCGCGCCGGCCTTTCCCCCGGCGGGGTCTCGCGCGCCGCCCAGCGAGCCACTGAGCATCAAGTTGATGCTCCGCGCTCCCGATACTGAAGCGTCTTCAGGTGGGCGTGCGCCAAGTCACGGCCCACGTCCGACCAACCGCGCACAACAGGCAACAAGGGAGCACACCGTGGCACAAATGGGTTGGTTGCCGGCGTACGATACCGGCGTTGAAGCCATGGATAAGCAACACCATCGGTTGCTTGAAATGTTGAACGAATTGAGTGCCGCGATCCACAGCGGCAAGGGAAATGCGGAAGGTGCCGTCTGGACTACGATCAACCAACTTTTTGACTATGCCAAGGTCCACTTCCACGATGAAGAAGAATTCATGCGGCGCTATTTTTACCCGGGATTACAGGAACACATCGTACAACATGGAATATTAGTCGAGAAGCTGGTTGAGCAGTTAGAGCAATTCAAACATGGAAAATTACCGCCAGTAAAATTGGGTATGTTCTTACGTGACTGGATTGTCAAACACATGGTGGAAGAGGACCAGAAGTACGGTGCGTTCTACGCCAAGCGGAAGCGCAGCTTGAGCTGATGATTGTGCGCCCCATGCGCGCCCCCATTCCACCGGCGTGCGTCCCGCGCGCCGGCCCAGCGCTTCACCACAGGCCCAGCAGGAGTTTCAAGGCCTGCTCCACTTGGCGCAGTTCCGACTCACTCAACCGCGTCAACGGGCCCTCGCCCAGCCGGGCCCGGTCCAGCGTGCGCGGCTGATCCACCAGGATGCGGCTGGGCTTGAGCAGACGATCCCGGGCGGGCAGCGCCAGCTGCCAGCGGGTGGGGGAATCCACCAAGGAACTGAGGGGCAGCACAACCACATAGGGCGTAGTCTCGGGACCCAACTGGTCGGCTTGGATGATCAGCGCGGGCCGCACCTTGCCCGTTTCCCGTCCGCGCGCCGGATTGAAGTTGGCCACCCAGACCTCACCCCGACGCGGGTTGTGGCATCCCTGCCTGCCCGCTGCAGCCGGGGTTAGCTCCACCAGGGGTCATCCGGATTCAACCCCGCCCGCCGTTCGGCGTCGATCCGGGCATCCAGGCCATCGAAGGGCGAGTCCGCCAGTTCCTCCAGCTCAGCCAAGCGAAGCGGATCCCCATAGCAGCGCTGCAATTCGGCCACCAGACCGCTCATCTCATGGCTCCGCTCCAGACGCAACAGATGAACCACCAGCGCCTGGCGTGCCAGCTCGGATTTGCTGAGCCCCAAGCGCTGTGCCACGCTGGCAAGGCGCACCTCCAGGGGCTCGGGCAGGCGCAGAGTCAGCAGGCTCATTCCACTCTCCTGTCTTACAAAACGTCGGACAAAAATGGAAACCCAGGCCATAGTCACAAGCAAATCCCAGGGGATATCAAAGACAGCGCTCCACGGCGCGCGTGGATTTCAGCAGAGCGCGGAAGGCGCGCAACATGTACGGAACCATTTCGCCAAGTTGACCCCGTCGCGCCCAATGCGGGAGTCCCCAGCGAATGTCCATCCCCTATCCTGACTTTTGCGCCCGCTGGTCTCAGGCCACGGGTGGTGAACGCGCCAACTACCAGCTCTTCCTGACTGAACTCTGCGAGCTGCTGGAGCTGCCCAAGCCCGAGCCCGCCCAGGCCGACCACCAGGAGAACGCCTACGGCTTCGAGCGCCGCGTGACCTGGTCCGGCGCCGACGGCAGCGTCACACCCAACTTCATCGACCTGTACCGGCGCGGCTGCTTCGTCTGCGAGGCCAAGCAGAGCGGGCTGGAGCTGGACACGGGCGGCTGGGACAAGGCCATGCTCAAGGCCCAGGCCCAGGCCGAGCGCTACGCCCGGGCCCTGCCGGCGGCGGAGGGCCGTCCACCCTTTCTCATCGTCACCGACGTGGGCCGCAGCCTGGAGCTCTACGCCGACTTCACGCGCTCGGGCGCGGCATACACGCCCTTTCCTGATCCCCGCAGCCACCGCATCCGCCTGACCGATCTGGTGAAGCCCGAAATCCGCGAGCGCCTGCGCGCCGTCTGGCTTGATCCCTTGAGCCTGGATCCATCCCGCGTCAGTGCGCGGGTCACGCGCGAGATCGCCGCGCGGCTGGCCGAGCTGGCCAAGAGCCTGGAGGAGGCCGGCCACCCGCCCGTTGCCAGCGCCAACTTCCTGATGCGCTGCCTGTTCAGCATGTTCGCCGAAGACGTGGGCCTCTTGCCCGCCGAGACCTTCAGCGGCCTGCTGCACGATCTGCGGGACACTCCGGAGGTGCTGGCCGCGATGCTCGAGCAGCTCTGGCACACCATGGACCAGGGCGGTTTGTGGGGCCGCACGGCCAAGTTCCTGTTGCATTTCAACGGCGGCCTCTTCCGCGACTGCCAGGCGCCCGTGCTGGAGAAGAAGCAGATCGACCTGCTGCTCCAGGCGGCCCGCGCCGATTGGCGCCACGTCGAGCCCTCGATTTTCGGCACGCTGCTGGAGCGCGCCCTGAACCCGCGCGAGCGCCACAAGCTGGGCGCGCACTACACGCCGCGGGCCTATGTAGAACGGTTGGTGCTGCCCACGCTGGTGGAGCCCTTGCGCGCCGAGTGGCTGGATGCCAAGACCGCCGCCCTGGCCCAGGACCAGCAGGGCCGGCCCAAAGAGGCCATCGCCGAGCTGATGGCCTTCCAGCAGCGCCTCTGCCGCGTGCGCGTGCTGGACCCGGCCTGCGGCAGCGGCAACTTCCTCTACGTGGCGCTGGAGCACCTGAAGCGCATCGAAGGCGAGGTCCTGACCCTGCTGGACGACCTGGGCGCCACGGGCAGCCTGGAGCTCGAGCACGTCACGGTGGACCCGCACCAGTTCCTGGGCCTGGAGCTGAACCCGCGCGCCGCGGCCATCGCCGAGATGGTGCTCTGGATCGGCTACCTGCAGTGGCACTACCGCGTCCACGGCCACGTGCAGCCGCCCCAGCCCGTCTTGCGCGACTTCCACAACATCCTGTGCCGCGACGCGCTGCTGGACTGGGACGAGCGCACCGTCGCCACCGACGCCGCCGGCCGCCCGCTGACCCGCTGGGACGGCAGCACGACCAAGCCCCACCCCGTGACCGGCCAGCCCGTCCCCGACGAGAGCGCCCAAGTCCCCGTCGAGCGCTTCGTCAACCCGCGCCAGGCCGCCTGGCCGGAGGCCGACTTCGTGGTGGGCAATCCGCCCTTCATTGGCGCCAGCACAATGCGACGGGCACTGGGCGACGGCTACGTGGACGCTCTGCGCGCCACCTGGAAGGCCGTGCCCGAGTCCGCCGACTTCGTGATGCACTGGTGGCAGCGCGCCGCCGAGCTGGCCCGCGCCGGCCGGATCCAGCGCTTTGGTTTCATCACCACCAACAGCATCCGCCAGACCTTCAACCGCCGCGTGCTGGAAGCCCAGTTGTCCGCCACGCCGCCGCTGACCCTGGCTTTCGCCATTCCCGACCATCCTTGGGTGGACAGTGCCGATGGCGCCGCCGTGCGCATTGCGATGACGGTGGGGACGGCTGAAAAGGTGGAAGGCGAGTTGCGCTTTGTGACGGAAGAGCGCGCCGAGAGCTTGGATGAAGTGGCCGTGACGTTTCGACAGCACCACGGCGTGATTGGTGCGAGTTTGTCGGTCGGCGCGGATGTGACACAGGTTTGTGCACTCCAGGCGAATGCTGGAGTCAGCTCGCCGGGAGTCAAACTCCATGGAGCCGGATTCATCGTTTCGGATGACGAGGCGCGGCAGCTGGGACTGGGGACTGTTGACGGTTTGGAACGGCACATCCGTCCCTATCGAAATGGCCGCGACTTGATGGATCAGCCGCGTGGTGTCATGGTCATTGACTTGTTCGGACTGACCGCGGAAGCTGTGCGCAATCGTTTCCCAGCCGTCTACCAACGTTTGATCGAGCGAGTGAAGCCGGGGCGGGATGCGAAGGGGAACACGAAAGATGGAGCGGGCTACGCTCGTCTGTGGTGGTTGCATGGCAAACCGCGCCAGGAACTGCGGCCCGCACTGGCAGGACTTTCTCGTTACATCGCAACGGTGGAAACATCCCGCCACCGGGTCTTCCAGTTCCTGCCCGCCGAAATTCTGCCGGACAATATGCTGGTCGCCATCTGTGTCACGGATCCAACCGTGCTTGGTGTTCTGTCTTCTCGAGTCCATGTCAGCTGGTCGCTTGCCACTGGCGCAAGGCTTGGCCTAGGCAATGATCCGCGTTACAACAAGAGTCGGTGCTTCGATCCCTATCCCCTTCCCGCTGTCACTCCACTCCAACATATCCGCTTAGCCGAGCTCGGCGAGGCCCTCGACGCCCACCGCAAGGCGAGCCAAGAGGCCCATCCCGGCCTCACGCTGACCGGCATGTACAACGTGCTGGAAGCCCTGCGCCAGGGCCAGCCCCTGTCCGCCAAGGAAAAGGATATTCACGAGCAGGGCCTGGTCTCCGTGCTGGCCAGCCTACATGACGACATCGATCGCGCCGTGCTGGCCGCCTATGGCTGGGAGGATCTGGCTCCCCAGCTGGTGGGCAAGCCCGGCGGCACCTTGCCTCTGGCCGATCCCGCTCCCGAGCAGGCGGCCGCCCAGGAGGAACTGCTGACCCGCCTGGTGGCCCTCAACGCCCAGCGCGCCGCCGAGGAAAAGCAAGGCCTGGTGCGCTGGCTGCGCCCCGAGTTCCAGTGCCGCGGGAAAGCTCCCGCCGCCCAAGCCGCAACCGGCGCCCAGGGCGAGCTTGCAGTTGCCACGCCCGCGCCAGAAGCCCCCGTCACCGGAAAAATGCCCTGGCCGAAAGATCTGGTAGACCAAGTCCGCCTGGTCCGCCAGGCCCTGCAGGCAGGCGCCAAGTCGCCGGATGAGATTGCCGCGCAGTTCAAACGTACTCCAACAAAGGGTGTGGCGGTCGTGCTGGAAGCCATGCGTGCCATGGGGATTGAATCGTAGTATTGGGCAATCACAAGTAAGCGGTATAAGAGAATGAAGCGCGAACCAACAAAAGATCAGAATATAGAGGCCATCCTTGGTCGACTTAATAGGCACCTAACCGTTGACCATGGCAAGCAGGTCTCATTCGGTATGTTTGAACTAGAGTCTGCAAAGACGGCACTGTGTTCAATATTTGAATTTAGAAGAGGATTTCCAGGTTTTTTGAAGCTAAATACCGTCTCAAAAGCACTATTTGAAACAGGAAAAGCTGGCAAACTAGATCTAATGCGTTTCAGACAAGCTGTAAATAAGGGGCAATCAGACTATTTTAAAAAGGAGGAGAAGCACTTTAGAGTAATCTATCGAGTTGCGCTCAAACCTGGGCATGATATTGGTACGTTCAGGTTTAAACATTGCACAATATCATTTAGGAATTCCAAAATCAATTATGATCTAGAAGAAATTGATGAAGCTAGGAAGAAATTGCAAATCCCTAGACTAAGTGCTTCAACACAGATTTCCGTTAGTGTAAAAGCGCGTTGTAAAGATAGTGCGGAGGAATTGGCTTCACACTATCTTAATCTATTACTAGGAATGATGAACTTCAGTCTTACCTATAATAGAACAACTTATAATTTTGGTGGATATAGAGTAGTTTCGAGAATACGACTGGACCCTGTTCACTCAGTTCACTCGCTTGATGGAAAAATGGAAGAAAATGGCATTTATTATAGAATTCATGTAGACGAAGATGTTTTAATTTTTGATGCCATTGGGAAAGAGAATTCGATTTGCAAGAATGTAAATAAAATGCGGAAGTTAATTTACAATCATCCTTACAAAGAAAGGATGGAAGAAGTTTTGTTGAAGTATTCTGCCATTTTTGAGTCCTCAGATCCGAGCGTTGTTTTTGGTGATTTATGGTCTCTTCTTGAGAAGTTAACTGGAGCGTATAAGCAATATGAATGTGTTAGAAGAGCTTCGTTCAGATATAGTGAAAGAGATTTTCATAAGGCAATTTTGAGTCATTTGCGCGAACTGAGAAATACTATTACACATGATAGTATTGGAATCGGACAGCAGTGGTATTCTATACATCAATTGAAAGCATATGTTGACAATCTTATTATTACTCATCTATTTTGGGGAAGAAAGTTCGGTGACTTTAATTCGGCTATAAGAGTTCTAGATTCAGACATGAGTTTAAAGGAACTGAAGATTGCTGCAGATTTGCTAAGCCGCTAACATTATATGCAGGCGTAATTACATCTATCACGTCGCTTGCCAGTTGGATTTGAAAAAACGTCGGTAGGAGTAAGACAAATGCCGCGCCAAGCGCGTCGCGGCTGAGGTTCACGATAGGTTGACTAAAGGACTACTCAGATCATGCTTCTCAATGACATCCCCCCCGGAATAGCTGCTCTAGTGGGAGCGATTACTGGTGGAATCATTGCCGAATTGCATTATTCTATGCAAAATGCAAGAGAGAGAAAGAAAGCGCTAAGGGTTCTCCTGTTTGAGCTATTAGAATTGCGATTTAAAATCGTAACAAACAATCCGAACAAAGTGATAGAAGAAGTGTTACGCTTCATGAGTGTTAGATATTGTTCTGATGGTTTCGGCGAACATCAAAATGAAACTCGCGAGATGTTGTTATCTTTGATGAAATTCTCGCAGGAAAACTCATTTTCAGTTTCTTTTAAAGTCGCAATTAAAGGATTAATACCACACGATCCAGTGCTTGCGTATCAGCTTTATGATATTGAGGAGATATCTAATCATGATAAGAGAATGCATGAATATTTTGAATCCATAAAAGTGAAGTTTTCAAGTAAGATGGCAGAAACTGATTTAAAATTGGTGGAAAACATGAAGGATGCAACGATAGATTGGGGTCGAGATCTCGCAACAGCAAGACTGTCAGAAATCATACTTGAGATTGCTCGAAAGATATCATGCCGGCTGTGGTTTAAATCAAGACGTATCATTACACGTCAAGACAAGATGAGCATAGATGATGATGTAATGGGGCAATATTTTGAGAAGATATTTGGCTCCTTGAAGACGTCTGAATAAATGAGCTTAACATCGTATGTAGAAGAATGGGTACCAGATCCTGCACCTGAGTTTGAAATTGAAAGAAATGTCGACAGTGAGTAAGCAAGCACCGCGCCCGAAGTGTCGCGGCTGAAGCCACCGCAAGCTGGACGAAGTCATTGATAGTTCGAGTCGAGAGAGTTATACTCGCGGTATGAAAACAGCAATCTCAATTCCCGATGCAGTCTTCCTGGCCGCCGAGCGACAAGCCCAGCGAAGCAGAAAGTCTCGGAGTCAACTTTACGCGGAAGCGATGGCAGAATATCTTTGTCGTCATGCGCCAGATGAAGTGACAGAGGCCATGAACCAAGTTCTGGCAGAAGTGGGCGAAGCGACGAATCCGTTCGTGCAACGTTCCTCTCGCAACGTGCTTGAGGAAACAGAATGGTAGAAGTGGTTCAGGGCGAAGTTTGGTGGGCGGACTTGGCAGAGCCGCAAGGATCGTCACCAGGGTTTCGCCGGCCGGTCGTCGTTGTTCAAGGTGACCCATTGAACCGAAGTCGAATCTCCACTGTGGTTTGCGTCCCGTTGACAAGCAACGTGAAATGGGCTGCGGCGCCTGGAAACGTGGCGCTTGCAGCGAAAATCACTGGGCTATCAAAAGACTCGGTTGCTAATGTTTCACAGATAGTGACAATAGACAAGGAATGTTTAGTAGAACGTGTTGGTAGATTGAATCCAGCAATATTGGCTCAAGTGATGAACGGCATTGATGTTGTCTTAGGGAAATAGCAGACTAACATGTGCTTGCAACCGACTATCCGCTTGTCACGGCGCTTTCCGTTCAGAATTAGAGTAAACGTAGATTGATGTAGGCAAGCGCCGCGCCAGGCGCAACGTGGCTGAAGTTCCCGTTGCCAGATCGAAATGCCTGAGTCGGTCTCGAGTTTTCCATTGACAATGCTACGCCAATGACGTACCCTGTGCCATGCGATTCATAGAAACGCCGATCTTCACTCGACTCGTGAAAGCCCTTGTCCCAGATGAGGATTACCGGGCCTTGCAGTTGGCTCTCATGCTGCGGCCAGAGCAAGGAGCTCTCATTCAGGGATCCGGGGGACTCCGCAAGATTCGCTGGGGTGGATCCGGTCGGGGGAAGAGCGGCGGCCTTCGGATCATCTACTTCTGGGACAACGAGCAGGCCGCATTTTACATGCTCCTGGCTTTTGCAAAAAACGAACAAGAAGACCTGACACCAGAGCAGCTCCGGATTCTGAGTCGGTTGGTCAGAGAGGAATTCAAATGAAGCAGCGAGACTTCGACGATCTCGTCGAAAGTGTCAAGCAGGCGGGGAAGATCCGTCGCAGTGAGGCGAAGCCGTCGCGCATCATTGCGTTCAAGCCTGCGGATATCAAGGACATACGATTGACGTTGGGCAAGTCCCAGGTCGAGTTTGCGTTGATGATCGGCGTAAGTGTCGCAACCCTGCGCAATTGGGAACAGGGCCGGCGTACCCCGGACGGTCCAGCCATGGCGTTACTCAAAGTGGCGGCAAAGAATCCCAAAGCCGTAGCCTCCGCTTTGAGCTAACGGATGGACCAAAGGCAAGTGCCGCGCCAGGCGCGCCACGGCTGAAGCTCGCAATAGACGGATAGACTGGAGAGCGAACTGATGTCCAGCGAATTGGAACGGCTGGCGGAACAGCTTCAGCTGGCACTGGAAGGCGATGCCTGGCACGGCCCTTCAGTGCTTGGCGGCCTTGACGGCGTCGCGGCGGAACAAGCAAGCAGCCACCCGATCCCGACTGCGCACAGCATGTGGGAACTCGTTCTGCACATCCGCAGCGATTACACCCTCATTCTGCGCCGACTGGCCGGGGATGGGCGCCCGTTCACGCCGGAAGAAGATTGGCCAGCTTGTCCGCCGGCCACGGCCGAAAACTGGCGTGAAGCCGTGGAAGAGCTTCGCCGCTTGAATCTGCAGCTCCGTGAAGCCGTGCTGGCATTTCCTGCGCACCGGCTTGACGAGCCGCTTGTTAGCGAGGTCCCGTACTCGGCGTACACTCAGTTCATTGGTGTGACACAGCACAACTTGTATCATGCTGGCCAAATATCTCTACTTAAGCGAGCACTGACAACAATCTGAGCAGTACGCGGAAAGCCAGGCAAACGACACAACGCGGGCAGGCGAGCTAACATCTCTCCGGCGTGCGTCACGCGCGCCGGCCGATCCACAAGCCCGGCACCCCCGCGCCACAACCCGGACAACCCCCCTTCACGAGCCGCACCGAACTCTTCCCCCACCCATCGCGCACCACGCAGACCACGCCGCAGGCGGGGCAGTGCGTATCCCGGCCCTCGGCCAGCGGCAGGTTGCCCAGGTAGACGAAGCGCAGGCCGGCGGCCAGGGCGATCTGGCGGGCGCGCAGCAGCGTCTCGGCCGGCGTGCGCGGAACATCCAGCAGCCGGTGATCCGGGTGGAAGGCCGTCAGGTGCAGGGGCGTGTCCGGACCCAGTTCGCCCGCCACCCAGCGCGTCAGATCGCCCAGTTCCTCGGCATTGTCGTTGTGGCCGGGAATCAGCAGGGTGGTCAGCTCCAGCCAGACCGTTGTCTCACGGCGCAGCCAGCGCAGCACGTCCAGCACCGGGGCCAGCCGGCCGCGGGTCAGCCGGCGGTGGGCGTCCTCGCGGAAGCCCTTCAGGTCCACGTTGACCGCATCGATTTGCCGGTAGATCTCGCGCGCCGCCGGCAGCGCCACGTAGCCGTTGCTGACCATCACGTTGAACAAGCCCGCCGCCCGCGCAGCTTCCGCGCAGGCCAGCAGGAACTCCCCGAAGATCACGGGCTCGTTGTAGGTGTAGGCCAGCCCCGCGCAGCCCTGCTTGTGGGCGGCCCGCAGGATCATCGACGGAGTGGCGCGCTCCATTCGCCCCAGCGCCGCCTTGGACTGGCTCATGGACGCGTTCTGGCAGTGCACGCAGCCCAGGTTGCAGCCCGCCGTGCCGAAGGAGAGCACGCGGCTGCCCGGCTGGACGTGATACAGGGGCTTCTTTTCGATGGGGTCGGCGGCGAAGCCCAGCCCGGCGTCCCAGGCGTCCGTGACCAGCCGGCCGCCCTCGTTGCGCCGCACCAGGCAGTAGGCGCGCTGGCCCGGCGCCGGGCGGCACTCGCGCGGGCAGAGTTCGCAGAGCACGCGGCCGTTCTCCAACGGGCGCCACCAGCGGGCCTCGTGGCCGATGGAAAGGGATGAGCTGTGGGTCATGGCCGAAGATACCACCGCGGGCGGGTCCGGCTGGCGGGCCGTTTGTGATTTCAGCACCTTGGGTCCGCGATTCCGCCACCCGCCGCGACCGGCACGTCGCCGGCCGCCGCCACTTCCAATCTGGAGGCCTCCATGCGTCTGCTCACCTTCCTCGTGCTCCTGCTCAGTCTGGCCTGTGGCCGCGCCAGCGCCGCCGGCGATCCCACCAAGCCCGCCCGGCTGGAATTCGTCTACCCTGGTCCGGGCCTGATGGCGCGGCTGGACGGCCAGAACCTGACCCCGGTGGAAGGCCGCTGTATGACGGAAGTGGGCGCGGGTCGGCACCTGCTCGAGGTCTACAAGCAGACCGGCATGTTCAAGGCGGACAAGGTGGCGGACACCACCGTCGAGCTGCCCGGCGCCATGATCACGCGGATCACCTTCAAGGACGGCCAGCTGCTGGTGCTGGACACCATCCCTGTGCCCGGGGCCGTGACACCCCCCACCGCCGCGCCCGCGCCCCAGGCCACCACCACGACGACCACGCGCACGGTGCGCAGCCAGGCCCCCGCCGAGCAGGTGACCCTCAACATGGGCATGCCCGGGATGGGGATGGGCAGCGTGACCATGCAAGTGAGCGGCATGAACGAGGGGATCGTGGAGGAGACGGTGACCACCACCACCAGCGGGCTGCCCGAGGAGAGCGACTCGCCCGCCGTGCCGCTGCGGCCCTCCAAACTGACCTTCCTTTCCGCGGAAGGCATGTGCACGGTCTACCTGGATGGCAAGAAGCGGGCCGAGCTGCCCCTCTCCGGCATCGACGAGATGGCCACGGCCACGATCTTCGACGTGCAGCCCGGCGCCTATCAGCTCAAGGTGGAAGGCTTTGAAGTCTGGTACGAGGGCGTGCTGCAGGTGGGGTCGGGCGAAGAGGTCAAGCTCCGCGTGGAGCCGCAATCCTTCAAGCTTATCGGCCGCAATCCGCTCTGAGAGCGCCCCGCCAACCCGTGAGACACGACGGGGGTCGACGCGAGCCGGCCCCCGTTTTCTTGTCCGCCCAGTCCGGCCGACAGATCAGTTCATCCGCTCCAGCAGCAGCGGCAGCATCACGGCCCAGCGCGCGGTGCCGCCGGAGTGGCCGCCGGGGTAACTGTGGTACAGCCGGTCGATGCCCAGCAGCCGGCAGCGCTGTGCGAAGACCCGCGCCCCCAGGTCGGCGTGATACTCGTCGCGGTCGCCGGCTTCCACGTAGAGCGTCTGCAGACCGGCCAGGGCCGCGCGCTCGGGCTCATTCGTCAGCACGCGTTCCGCCGGATCGTGGGTCTTCCAAAGCGCGAAGACCTCCTCGTCCAGCTCGCCGGATTCGGGGTCGATGGGCAGGCGGAAGCCCGGCGGCGTGTCAGATGGGGAATAGCTGGAGGCCTGGGCCAGGACGTTCAGGACGCAGGCCTCGTCCGAACCCAGATGGCGCAGCGCGGGCAGCCCACGCAGGAATTCGTCCAGCCCACCCAGCCGCTCCAGGGCGGAGGGCAGCCGGGCCAGCTCCGGCCGCGCGCTCATCTCGAAGTACAGGTCGCCGGAGCCCGAGGCGCAGTGGGCGAACAGGCCCGGCCGGGCCATCACCAGACGCAGGGCGCCGAAGCCGCCGCTGGAGCGTCCGGCCACCGCGCGTCCGGCCGCGTCGCCGCGCAGGCGGTAGTGCGCCTCTAGAAGAGGCAGCACCTCGTCCGCCAGGTGGCTCAGGTAGCGCCCCGTGCCCGGGGAGTCCAGGTACTGGCCGCCGCCGTAGCGCGTGCTGCAGTCCGGGAAGGCCAGCACGGCCGGAGGCAGCGCGCCCGCGGCGATCAGCCGGTCCGCCAGTTCGAGCACGTTCTCGTCGAAGGAGCGGAAGGCCAGCCAGCCTGCCGCGCTGCCGAACAGGCCGCCCAGGATCATCACAAGCGGATAGCGCGCGGTGGTGGTGTGATACGCGGGCGGCAGGTAGACGGGCAGATGTCGCACGGCCGGGTCGCCCAGCGGATTGCCCGCCAGCAGGCGGCTCTCCAGCCGGTCCACCACGACGGTGCCGCGCAGGCGCTCGTTCAGGAAGCCCAGGCTCATTCCTTGACCGCGCCCAGGGTCAGGCCGCTCACCAGGTAGCGCGAGAGCGCGATGAAGATCACCATCACGGGCAGGCTGACCAGCACGCTGGCCGCGGCGTAGTAGCCCCACTGCGTGCTCATGCTGGCCTGGAAACTCTTCAGCCCCAGCGGCAGCGTGAACAGGTCGCTCTCCTGCAGGATCTGCGCCGCCACGATGTACTCCGACCACGAGGCCATGAAGGAGAACAGCGCCGTGATCACCAGTGCCGGGCTGGCCAGCGGCAGCACGACCCGATAAAAAGCCTGGAAGCGCGAGCAGCCGTCGATGCGCGCCGCCTCCTCCAGCGAGGTGGGGATGGTGTCGTAGAAGCCCTTCATCTGCCAGAGGCAGAAGGGCAGGGCCGTGGCCGTGTAGAGCACCATCAGGCCCAGGAAGGTGTTCACCAGGTGCAGTTTGGCCACCATGATGTAGAGCGGCAGCAGCAGCATGGTGGCGGGAAACATCTGCGTGGTCATCAGCGCCAGCATGCCCGCGTCGTGGCCCACGAACTTGAAGCGGCTGAAGGCGTAGCCGCCCACCGCCGCCAGCACCACGCCCGTGGCGGTCACCACCACCGAGACCAGGATGCTGTTCCAGAGCCAGGTCAGGAAGGCGTGCTCCGTGAACAGCGCGATGTAGCTCTGCAGCGAGGCGCCGTCGGGGATGAGCGCAAGGTCCGTGGAGCGCAGCTTGTCGCCCGGGCGCAGCGAGATGGTGATCACGTTGAGCAGCGGGTACACGGCGATGACGCTGAACAGCAGCAGCACCAGGTGCCGGCCAAGAGTGAGGATGCGCGGTTCCTTCATGCGGTCTCCGGGCCTAGTAGACGGCTTTGGTGGCGCTGGTGCGCTTCAGGAAGGTGATGGAGAAGGCCAGCAGGATGAAAAAGATCACCATCGAGAGCGCCGCTCCGTAGCCGTACTGGTAGAGGTTGAACACCGCCTTGTAGACGTAGCTCACCAGGATGTGGGTCTTGTCGCTGGGCTCGCCGCCGTTGGAGACCAGCCACATCACGTTGAGCTGGTTGAAGGTCCAGACGGTGCCCAGGGTCACGGCGGGCAGCATCACGGGCTTGAGCAGCGGCAGGGTGATCTTGCGGAACTGCGTCCAGCGCGAGGCCCCGTCCACCCGGGCCGCCTCGTAGAGCTCCTGGGGGATGGCCTGCAGGCCGCCCAGGGCGATCACCATCATGAAGGGGAAGCCCAGCCAGACGTTGGTCGTGATGCAGGCGATGAAGGCCGCCAGGGGATCCTTCATCCAGTCGATCATCGGCAGGTTGAAGAGCTGGTGGCCGATGAGGTTGATCGCGCCGTACTCCGCGTTGAACATCCCGCGCCAGGTGAGCGCCGTGATGTAGGACGGCACGGCCCAGGGGATGATCAGCAGCACGCGGTAGAGGCTCTTGCCCACCACCGGGCCGTTGATCACGATGGCCAGGAAGACGCCCAGCACCACGTGGAAGCCCACGTTCACCACGGTCCAGATGATGGTCTTGAGCAGCACGCTCCAGAAGACGCTCTCCTGGAAGACCTGGGCGTAGTTCTGCAGACCGATCATCTCCCAGCTCTGGAAGTGCCGCAGGCTCATGTTGGAGAGCGAGAGCATGATGTTGTAGAAGAAGGGGTAGACGATGGTGGCGGCGATGACCACGAAGGAGGGCAGCACGAAGACGTAGGCCAGCCGGTGCCGGCGCCAGTCCCGCACGAACAGGCCGAAGCTCTTGCGCTGCCACCAGAGCAGGCCCGCCAGCCCCAGGAAGAGCAGGGTCTTGAAGACCGGCACGAAGGCCGTGGGCTGCAGTTCCTGGTTCATGGTCGCGATGCGGACCAGGGCGTCCGCCTGCATGCCGCGGGCGGCCTGCTCGGGAGTCTCGGAACCGCCCAGCAGCGCCTGATAGCGCGGCTTCATGGCGTCCCAGACCGCGCGCAGCTCGGCCACCACGGGCATGGGGCGGCCGTTGCGCATCTGGGCCACGCTGGCCCGCAGGGTGGCGTCGGACTCCAGCAGCGGATCGTTCAGCAGCTCGACGCGCGAGGGAATGGTTTTCAACTCCGCCATGAAGCGGCGCTGAGCGGGCGGACTGGTGAGGAAGCGCACCACGGCCATGGCCTCGTCGGCCTGCCGGCCTTCGGCGTTGACGTTGAGCGAGTAGCCCTTGGTGGCCACCATGGGCCCCATGGGCAGCCCGGTGGCCGCCACGATGGGCAGCGGCGCCACGTAGGCCTTGAGTTCCGGCCGGGCCAGGTAGTCGCCCCAGCTCCAGTCGCCGTTGATGATCATCGCCGAGCGCCCCTCCTTGAAGAGGCCGTCGGCGTCTTCGTAGTCGCAGGAGGCGGGCATCACCTTGTACTTGTCGCGCAGGTCCAGCACGAAGCGGTAGGCGGCCACGGCGCCGGGATTGTCCAGGTCCGGCGTGGTCTGGCCGGGGTCGTCCTTGTCGAAGACCCAGCTGCCGTAGCCGGTGAGGAAGGGGATCACGAAGAAGGGCTCGGTGAAATTCCAGGCGATGCCGTAACGGTCGATGCGCCCGTCGCCGTCCAGGTCCAGCGTGTTCTCCTGGGCCAGGCGGATGAAGTCCAGGTCCGTGGCCGGCGGCTGGGGGATGTAGTTGCCGTTGAGGACCAGGGCCAGGTGGTTGCCGATCCGGTCGCCCACCTGGAGCAGCTCGGGTGTCCCGGCGCGGCCCGGATCGCGGCTGGGCAGCCAGGTCAACGACCCCTCCACGTACTGGCCCTGCTCCGCCGCGGGCAGCCAGGGCGTCATGTCGCGGATGATGCCCATGGTCTGGAAGGGACCGATCACGTCGGAGGGTCCGTAGACCAGCTCCGGCCCGCTGCCCGCCAGGGCGGAGGCCTGGAAGCCGCTGCGCAGCTCTTCGGTTTCCTTGTAGAGGGCGCGGATGCGGATCTGCGGGTGGGCGTGCTCGTATTCCAACACCAGCTGATCGAGGATGGCGCGTTCGGCGGGGACCATCTGGTGCCACAGGGTGACCGTGACGTGGTCCCGGTCTTCCCCGCACCCCAGCAGCAGCAGGGGAATCAACCAACACAGTCGCTTCATGGCGTGCTCTCGTCTCAGGGTGACGCGTGCTTTCCCGGCCGGCAATGTAGCGTTCAGCGCTCCTTCACCAGCACGTGATAGAGATTGTCCAGCCCGCCGTGGGGCGGGGGATGGTCCGGTAAATGCTGGAAGCCGGCGTCGTAGATGGCGTCCAGCCGGAAGCCGCAGCCCTCCACCAGCTGACGGAACTCCGCGGGCTGCCAGAGCCGCGTGGTGTGCCGGGTTTCGATGATGCGCGGCTCGGGGGACTCCACTTCCAGCGTGCAAGTCTCGTGGGACAGACCGGCCTTGAGATCCTCGCGCGTGCGCCAGACCACCTGCAGCTGCACCGGGTCACGCCCGGCGCTCCAGCGGATGGTCCGTGGCCGCCGGCGCGGCGGCATGGCGTAGCTCAGGTCCACCACGTAGACGCCGCCCTTCACCAGCATGGCGGCCACGGCTTGCAGGTGGTCGCGGACCTCCGCGTCGGCGATCAGGTAGCGGAAGGAGTTGATGGCCGTGTAGGCGCCGTCGAAGCGCTCTTCCAGCCGGAAGTCGCGCATGTCGCCAGGCAGGGCGCGGCAGCGCTCCTCCAGGCCTTCCTCCGCCAAGCGGCGGGTGGCGAAGGCCAGGGTCTCCCGGTTCACGTCGTAGCCCACGGCCTCGAGGCCCATGTGGCCCAGGCAGACCAGGTTGCGCCCGGTGCCGCAGGCGGGTTCGAGGATGCGCGCGGGTTCGCCCGGGCCGTAGAACTCCATGCAGGTGAGGACGAACTGGAGTTCGCGCGTCACGTCCCAGTCGTAGGCGATGTCGTAGAGTTCGGCGTGGCTGTAGAGTTCGTGGCCGTGGCGGCCGGGATCCGCCGCCGGGGATGGGGGAGACGCGTCCGGGGTGGTGGCGCTGGAGGGATTCTCTTTCGTGAACAGGTGCGCCCTCCCACCTCCCCCCACCCGCCCAAAGGCGTTGGGGAGCGCGCGGCTAAACAGAGAATGGTGATTCAAGTTCCTGGCCGAGGAAGCCGAAATCAGGGCATCCAGGAAAGTCTGGCAACCTCGCTGGACAACTGGCGGCCTATTTGCCCCCGTGACAGGCGCAACCGCCCGCGCACCCGGAAGGCTTGCTCTCCGCGGACTCGACGGGGCATTCCGCCGGACCCTTCTTGCGCCGGTAGTCGGTCTCGTAGAAGCCCGACCCCTTGAAGATCATGCCCGTGCCCCGGGAAATCTGGCGCTGCAGACGCTCGGCGCCGCAGGCCGGGCAGAGGGTCAAGGGCGCGTCCTTCATGGACTGAAAGGCATCCAGCTCGTGTCCGCAGCCCAGGCAGCGGTATTCGTAGGTCGGCATAACTCCCCTTCACGGCTTGGTGCGCGTGGTGAAAACGTTGACCATGATACGAATTGAACAGGGGAGAGGGGAGACCCCGGCCATCTGTCAGCTTCGGCGGCCTTCGTAGAAGAGGTGCGAGGCCAGCCCGTGGGTCAGGCCGCGGCTGCAGACGCGCACGCGCGTGCCGCCGCTTTCCGCCAGCAGGCGCCGGCAGAGCCGCAGCGCCTCCAGCAGGCTGTCGCCGTGCTGGCCCACCATGGGAATCAGGTTGCGCTCGGGCACGCTCAAGCCCGCCAGCAGCTCTTCCAGCTTGCGCAGGCCGGCGGCATCCCACTCCGCCTCGTCCAGCAGGTCCAGGTCGTGGAAGGTCAGCCCCAGCTGCAGGGCGCCCAGCAGCCAGGCATGCTCGCCGCTGATGAACAGCGGCTGGCCGGGCGGCGCGCGGAAGCCGGGGAAGAGGCGCTCGCCGCCCTGGTCCAGGCCCTCGGGCATGCGGCTGGTGCCCGCCTCCCAGTCCAGCAGACGCGGCACGCGGCCCGGCTCCTCCCAGACGCCCAGCGAGCGCCAGAAGCCCGGCGCCACGCAGGCCAGCTCGCCGGACGGATAGATGCCGCGCACGCCGCGCAGCATCCACAGCCCCTCGTCCTGGGGCGTCAGCACGTGCAGATCCACGCCCAGCTGTTGCTGGAAATCCGCCACCAGCGGATCCTCCGCCGGCCGGCGCGGCGAGGTCAGCAGACTGGCGGAGACGGCCACGGTGACCACCTCCGCCAGGCTGCGGAAGTGGTCCAAGGTCTCGGCGGCCTGGCGCAGCATGCTGACCCGCAGCTCGTCCTGGAGGTGCCCCAGATAGCGCAGACTGAGGTCGGCGCCGTTGCGGATCTGCTCGTCGTGCATGACGAAGAGCCGGTTGTGGTGCTCCTCCTCCTGCGGGGGGCGGGACTCGAACAGGAAGGTCCGGGGTGTGGGCGCCGCCTCCAGATCCTGCCGGCGCGTACTGGCCAGCAGGATGTGGGTGGACCCCTCTCCCAGATGGATGACCAGCGCCCGCATCTAGAGCTCGCAATCCGGGCTGCGCACCACGCCCAGGGCGATCCACTCGCCGGCGCGGCGCAGGTCGGGCGGGGCCAGCTTCCACTCCGCCGCCAGCGCGCGGATGGCGTCCTCCTCGCTCTCCAGCAGGCCGGCCATCAGCAGGCGGCCGCCGGGTTTCAGCACGCGCAGCAGGTCGGGGAAGATCTCCTCGATCACGCTGCGCTGGATGTTGGCCAGCACCAGATCGAAGCGGTACTCGGCGCCCAGCTCCCGCGGGTCGCCCAGCCGGAAAAAGCTGCGCGTGCGGCAGTCGTTGACCCGGGCGTTCTCCCGGGCGTTCTCCACGGCCTCGGCTTCGATGTCCAGCCCCAGCGCGAAGGCCGCCCCCAGTTTGAGCGCCGCCAGCGCCAGGATGCCCGTCCCGCAGCCGGCGTCCAGCACGTTCCAGCCCGCCAGTTGGCCGTCCAGCTCGTCCAGCCACTCCAGCAGCAGACGCGTGCTCTCGTGGGTGCCGGTGCCGAAGGCGTTGCCCGGATCCAGCCGCAACACGTGACGGGTGTCCGTTTCCTCCGGCTCGATCCAGCTGGGGCAGATGCTCAGGCGCCGGCCGACGTGCTGCTGGCGCCACTGGGCCTTCCAGGCCGCCTGCCAGTCCTCGTCCACCTGGTTTTCCACCCGCACCGTCCAGGCCTCGGCGTGTCCGGGCAGCTCGGCCAGCGCGCGCAGGTAGGACTCGCCCGCGGCCTGCAGCTCGTCCGGCCGGGCCTCGGGGCCGAACCAGCCCAGCAGACCGTCCTCGCGTTCCTCCACGCCCTGGGCCCCCAGATCGAACAGGAACCCCGCCGCCGCGTCGCGCACGCCATCATCAACGGTGAGAATCACTTTCCAGCTCACAGTGTCTCCTGTTAGTTCGGCGGCGCCGGGCCCCCTCTACAACCCTTCGCGGATCAGCGTCTCCAGCACGCGGCCCACGGCCTCCAGGCTGGCGGGCGAGCAGGCGGCGGGCGTGTCCTGCAGCGTGTGCCACTGCGGGTAGTCGAAGTCGATGATGTCGATCATCGGCACGCCGCGCTCAATGAGCGGCAGGTGGTCGTCCTGCACGGCCGGACCGCTCTCGCGCACAAAGATGTGACCCAGTCCCAGGCCCTCCGCCAGGTCCCAGACCCGGTCCTGCAGATCCGGCGCGGCCTGGCGGCTGAAGGGCTCCAGCGGCAGGCGCAGATTCTTGTCGCCCACCATGTCCAGCAGGATCCCCGCCTCCGGCCGCGGCCGGCCCAGGTTGCGGGCGTAGAAGCGCGAGCCCAGGAAGTACTCGTCCAGATGGCCCTGCTCGCCGAAGTCCTCGCCGTCGAACAGCACGATGTCCACGCCCATCCCGGGTGGCTGGGCTTTCAGGCAGCGGGCCAGCTCCAGCAGGACGACCACGCCGCTGGCGGCGTCGTTGGCGCCCAGCACGGGCTTGACGCGGTTGGCCTTGACGGGATCCATGTCGGCGAAGGGCCGGCTGTCCCAGTGCGCGGCCAGCAGCAGGCGCCGGGTCTCCCGCGGGCGGAAGCGGCAGACCAGGTTGCGCATGCGCAGCCCGGTGGTGCTCAGGGTCTTGTCGCACCGGGCCAGCGGATGGCTCGCCCGGACTTTGTGGTTGAAGGGCTGTTCCCAGGCCTCGTCGCCCAATGCCTTGAGCTTCGTGAGCAGCCAGTCGCCGGCCTTGCGCGCGGTGGGCGAACCCGGGACGCGCGCCCCCAGCGCGCAGAAATCCTTCAGCTGCTGGTAGGCCCTGGCTCCCGAAAAACACGCCACGGGCGCCGCCGGACCCGCGGCCGGCAGACACAGCCCCAGCAAGAGCAGGCAGACCGGCACCATTCGTCTCATTTGCTGCGGACCTCGATGCGGCAGGTGAGCTGGAACTCCAGGTACTTCTTCTTGCCGTTGGCCTGGCTGGAGCGCTCCACGCCGTACTTCAGGCTGCCGCCGCCCTTGACGTTGCGCGAGAAGGCGTAGTCCGTGGACAGGGTCAGGCCCCAGTTGCGCTTCTCCAGCGGGGTGTTCCAGACCAGCACCTCGCGCGCCACCTCCTCCTCGGTCACCGTGCCGCGGGTGGACTTCAGTTCCAGATCCACGTTGTAGTCATAGGTGAGCTTGAGCGTGGTGTCGTTCTTGAAGCGCTGCTTGAAGCCCGGCAGTTTGAAGCCGTTCTTCAGCGCCTTCTGAGCCGAGAGCACCCAGCCGCGGTTCTGCTTCAGGGTCACCGAGCGCGTGGCGGCATCCGGCGCGTTGATGGTCAGGGCCCGCGTGTGCTTGTAGGTGGCGGAGCCGCCCCAACCCTTGTCCAGCTGGAAGTCCAGCCCGGCCAGCGGCGAGAAGTCCCGCGTGTAGCGCAGGCCGCTGCGGGACATGCCCTCCACGCCGACGCGCGAGTAGCTGGTCTCCTGCTTGCCTTTGTAGTCGTGGGTGAGGTTGAGCTCCTTGAAAGGCTTGGAGAGGAAGGGCAGGCGGTTCAGCTTGCGCAGGGAGAAGCTGTAGTTGGGCAGGCTCTTCAGCCCCGGGTTGCCCGCCACCAGGTCGCCCTCCTCGCGCGTGCCCTTGCCCAGCAGCGGGTCGTTCTCGAACACGTAGAACCCGGTCTGGTTCTCGGAGCGCGAGGTCTCGCGCTCGTCGCTGAACTGCTGAGAGAAGCTGAACTCGTAGCCCAGCCGCACGGGCAGCTCCTTGTGCAGGTTGACGCGCGTGCCCAGGCTGTAGTTGAAGCCGAAATTGCGCGTGGTGGTGAACACGCCGGTGCTCACGCGCAGCGTGTCCAGCCCGGTGTCCGGATCCAGGCCCAGCTGGTAGCCCAGTCCGGCGTGGCGCTGGCCCACGGGAGTCCAAGGGTAGATGGCCATGGCCGGATCCGTCCGGCTGGCGTCGCGCCCGAAGCGGATGTCCAGGGGCTCCAGCAGCGAGGTGCCCACGCCCGCCCGCCGCCAGACGCCGCCCAGCAGGCGTCCCACCACCTTCAAGCCCGCCCAGGAATCGCGCCGGGCCGTGCTGTCCGCGGCCAGGCTGTCAGGCGTGGCTGGCGCGCCGGGCGCGTCCTTGCCCGCCAGGGCCGGCGCGGGCGGCGGAGTACCGGCCGTGCGGATCAGCGAGTCCGCCAGGGCCAGCTGACCCAGCAGGCTGTCGGGCAGCGCCTGCAGCAGCGAATCCCCGGGCAGCGGCTGCAGGGTCTGCCGCACGGGCTCGGCCGGCGGCTCCTGCGGCGGCAGGGTCTGGGTCGGCGTCGCGGGTTCCGCCGCGGGTTGTGTCACGGGCGGCGTCGTCGGCTGCGGAAGATCCGGATCGGGCAGGTTCAGGTCGACCGGCGGTTCCAGCGGTCGCTTGGTCTGGCCGCGCTGGAGTTTGGGCGCGGTGGGAGCGGGCGCGTCATCGGGCAGCGCGGGCTGGATCTCGTCACCGGTGGGTGGCGCGGCGTCGTCCGGGACCGCCGGGGTCTCCCCGGCGGGAGTCACGCCCTTTTTCCGGGCGGCCTTCTCCTCGCGGGCCTGCTTGCGCTCCGCGGCCTTGGCCGTGCGCCGGGCGGCCCGCTGGGTGGCGGCGTCCGCCACCTCCTTCTTGGCCGCGTTGAAGCGCTCGTCGTTCATCCACATCAGCTTGCGCGCCAGTTTGCCCAGGTCGGGCTTCAACTCCGCCGTGAACTTGCCCGAGTTGCCCAGGTTGACGCCGCGCGCCGGGTCGGCCAGTTCCCGGCTCCAGGAATAGGTGGAGGCGTAGCTGAAGGAGGTGGTGGACCAGTCCACCAGTTTGGGTCCCCAGTTCATGTTGACGGATTGGCTGATCCGGTGGTCGCCATCGTGGAGCGTGCGGTCCTGCTGGATCCAGGACTCCAGCCGGGGGCGGAATTCCACCGACTGGGAATAGCTGGGATCGACGATCGGCAGCAGGTCCGGCACGCGGGCCTGATTGCGCCGGAAGCGCAGGTTGTTGTCGTAGCTGCGCTGCACGGTGAAAGAGAGCGTCTTCAGCGGCTTGAAAGCGGTGTTCCAGCTGCGGGCCAGGGTGTAGGTCTCCAGCGAGTTGTGCGTCAGATCCCGGCGCCACGTGTGCTGGATGCGGCGCGCCGTGTTGGCGTTCGCGCTGAAGCTCTCCGGGAAGTAGCCGATCTCCAGCGCCGCGGCCTTGCCCACCAGGGGCCAGTCCTTGGTGAAGCCCAGCGGCTTGAGCGTGTGCGTCCAGCGGAAACTGTTGCTGTAGCCCACGCGCACGTTCTGGGTGAAGGTCGTGTCCGCCGCCACCGTGGTGTTGCGGCTGACGGTGTTGGTGGCGTCCGTGCCCAGAGTGAGTTTGTCCAGGGTCTGTTTGATCCACTCGGACGTGCTGTTGCTCTTCTTCAGGGTCAGGCTGGCGCCCTGGGCCCGGCTCCAGGTCTCCACCAACTGGGGCCGGTTCTTCAGGTCCACTTCCCGGTCGTCGTTGGGATAGAACTTGGGCACGCTCAGCCGCTGGGCCGTGTTGACGGCCAGCTTGGCCGAGATGCCCAGGGAGGGCGGCAGCAGACGGCCCAGGTCCATGTCCGCGGAGGCGCTGAAGTTCTCCTTGAAGGTCGGGCTGGCGGGCATCCGCTCCTTCACCGTGTGGTAGTCCGCGTCCTGCTGCTCGTAGTTGCCGTTCAATGAGAGCACGTCGGAGAAGGCGGCTGTCACGTCGGCGCGCATGGCCCGGCTGGTCTTCTTCTTGACGTTGGAGACGCGCAGCTCGTTGAACCAGATCTGCGTGCGCGCCGGCGCGCTGCCGTGGTTGGTCACGCCCAACAGCATGGTGGTGATCCGCGTGATGGTCGGGTTGCCCATCACCCGCACCTGGCCGCCGTCGGGCAGCACGATGGGCTTGTCCGGGTTCTCGTGGTCGCGCTGGGCGCCCGTGAACTGGTCGATGGCCGTGATTTCGGCCAGGATCACGTGCATGTTGTTGAGGGGGTCCCAGGCCGGCCGCAGGTACTTGGAGTATTCGTAGTAGTTGCCCGGCGTGGACTGCAGGCGCAGGTGGTACTCCAGCAGGTCCGTGCCGAAGGCGTGCAAGTAGGCCAGCGAGTCCGCCGCGGTCTTGCCGCTGCCGCCGTGGGCGAACATCTTCAGCTCGCGGTACTCGCTCAGGTTGACCGGCAGGTCCAGGGTCTTGCTCACCCAGGCCGTGCGGCCGTAGGGCAGGTCCTCCAGCTCCAACACCAGGCTCTGCTCGCGGGCCTCCACGCCGGTCACCAGGTCCTGGTTGCCGGAGACGCCGGGCGGGCTGATGTAATCCTCGCTGTTGTCGAAGTTGTTCAGCACGCTCACGTCGAAGCCCGTCGTGTCGCCCTCCGAGGTCGTCTTCACCCACTCCGTGCCCACGATGTTCAGCTCCGCCAGGGTGACGGTCACCGGTTCGTGGAAGCCCGTGAACCAGAGCCGCAGCCCGTTGATCTGGTCCAGGCGCGGGCTGCCCACGCGCCGCTGGTCGGAGTCGTTCAGCGGGATGCGGATGAAGATCCAGTTGCTGCCCTCGATGGGCGAGACGTAGCTGTCGTAGCGCGCGTCCGCCGGGTTCAGCGGGACGCTGTAGCTGAAGTAGTTGTTCAGGTCGTCCAGCGAGAGGTTGCCGTTGCGGTCCTCCGAGTCCGGGTAGTACTGGTCCGAGTCCTGGGAGTTGCCCTCGCTGCCGTGGGACTTGTCCACGATCTCGCCCGCGCTGTCCATCCGCACCCAGTTGTCCATGGACCAGGGCTCCGCCGGGTCGCGGTAGTCGTCGCCGTCCACGTCCCACCAGTCGAAAGCGTTGTCCACGTTGGTGACGCCATAGGCGCCCAGCTGGGTCACCTGGTCGGCCGGCGTGCCGCTCCAGCTGAACAGCTCGTCGGGCAGGGGCCAGGGCGGATCCGCGCCGGAGCGCCCGTCCAGACCGATGTCCTCTTCCAGCGCCAGGATGTTGTCGTTGTTGCTGTCTTCCTTCTGGA
Source organism: Candidatus Delongbacteria bacterium (assembly GCA_041675285.1). Classification (NCBI taxonomy): domain Bacteria; phylum Candidatus Delongiibacteriota; species Candidatus Delongbacteria bacterium. The sequence goes on along the minus strand of JBAYTZ010000013.1, from coordinate 16,545 downwards.
GGCTGCCGTTGGGGATCACGTCCTCGGAGACCACGCCCAGATCGAGATTCAGGCGGCCGGAGAGGTCGCCCTGGAGCAGCAGGGTCAGCTCGATGAACTTCTTGCGGCTCAGGTCGTCGTAGGCGTTGCGGAAGTCGTAGTAGAGGCCGCCCCAGCTCAGATCACGCGAGAGCGGTTCGCCGCCCAGGGTCTGGTCGCTGCCGCTGGCCGCCTGGCTGGCCAGCAGGAAGGGCGCGTAGTCCACGCGCAGCACGCGCACCTCGTTGCTCACGCCTTCCTGGTTGCTCTCGTCGTAGTTGGGCCAGATCTCGCGCGAGGGCACCTTCGTGGCCGGGTTGACCCAGCCCATCCAGCCGCGCAGGCCGAGCAGCTCCTGCTCAGGCAGCGAGGAGAGCCCCCACTGCGTGTGGCTCAGCGAGAGCGGGATCTCCTGCTTGCTGCTCTCGAAGTCGTCCACGTAGGCCACGCCGTGGTTGTCCCCCGTGTCCGGGTTGTTGGAGGGGTTGGGGTCCGGCATCACCACGGCGTACTCGGTCTCGAAGGTCAGGCGCGAAGGCGCCTCGGCCTCGATGAAGGGCAGGGCATCCATCCAGCTGGTCATCAGCCGCGGGGAGAACACCAGCCGGGCGTTCAGGTCCAGCACGCTGTTCTTGATGGGCTCGTTGCCCAGCCGCACCTTGCGCTCGGCGCTCTCCTCGTTGAAGTAGATGTAGGCCGCGCCCAGCTTGCTGATGTCCTTGCCGTTGTCCCACAGCTCCAGCTCCGCCGTCACCCCGGCGAAGGTCTTCTTGCGCAGCTGGAAGAGCTGGGGCGTCTCGTAGCTCACCTGGATCTTCTGGTCTTCCTTGGTGTAGGCCGGATTGGTGATCCGGATCAGGCCCGCCTGCTCGTCCAGCGTGTAGTCGGAGTTCACCGCCAGGCGCTTGCCGTTGGCCGTCACCACCACGTTGGTCACGTTCCAGCCCAGGCTGATCACCTCCGTGCCCACCTTGGCCGAGGAGCTGAGCCGGTAGCGCTGGTTCAGCTCCTGCCACTTGGGATCCGGACTCTGGCTGTAGTAGCTGCCGCGCAGGTCGTAGAGCGTGTCCATCTCCGCGTCGGCGAAGCCCGCCACCCGCGTGAAGGTGTTCAGCGCCGGATCCAGCCGGTTGGGCGCGCGCACGTAGCCGTCGTAGAGGTCGGCGAAGGGATAGCCGGCCTCGGCCAGCGAGTTCTTCAGCGCGCTGTTGCCGGCCTGACGATGCAACACCCAGCCGGCGGGATCGTCGTCCGCGGCGAAGGGCAGCGGGCTGGGGAACCAGACGTTGCCCGTCTTGCTCTCGATCCAGCGCTCGTCCACTTTCAGGTCGTTGCCCTGGGCGCTACGCTGCAGGTCCCAGACGTCCAGGTAGAGCACGCTCAGGTAGTTGTCCGCGCCCTGGTTGATCTGGTTGGAGGAGCCGGAGACCACCTTGCCGATGCTCATCTCGAACTTGGTGGGGTCCATCTCCGTGCTGCCCAGGTTGAAGACGTTGCGCAGCTGCAAGTCCCACCAGGGCTTGCTGCTGGGGCTGAAGTGCAGGGGAAAGATCACCACCACGGGGTTCTCCCGGGCGGCGTCCATGGTGCCCGTGAAGATCACGGTGGAGTCCTGCCCGTAGTCGGCGAACCAGTCCCGCAGGGCCTGCGCGTTGCGCATCGTGTAGCTCATGGCGTAGTACTTGCCCGGCTGGATGCTGTTCAAACGCAGGATGCCGCGCTGCTTGTCCAGCGTGAAGGGCGGGTTGGGGTCGCTCTCGTTGCGGACCATCATCCGGTAGTTGCTGGCCACCACCCGGCCGCTGGGGTCGATCAGGGTCAGGTCGTTGCCCTGGTCGCTGGTGGTGAACTCGTAGAGCTGGAAGGCGTCGATCTCGAAGCGCGGGTCGCTGATGTAGTTCCAGGTGGTGGCCTCGAAGACCCGCGCCTGGTGCCGGAAGTACTCGTTGACGTAGAAGTAGCCGGTCTCGTGCTGGCCGGGACCCAGTTCGCGGGTCTGGTCCGAGGTCTGGCCCGTGAAGGTCTGCTGCTTGGACTCGTTCTTCTCCGTCGAGGCGATGCCCGTCAGCCGCAGCGGGCCGAAGCGGTTGATCATCTTCAAGCCGAACAGGCCGCCCGAGCGGTCGTTGAACTGCACGTACTTGGTGGACGGCAGGGCCAGGCTGATGTTGCCCGCCTCGATCTTCTCGATGATCTCCTCGGGCTCGCCCGTGTAGGTGATGGACAGGTTGTTCTCGAAGTCGAAGTTGCGCTCGGTGTTCTGGTCGATGTGGACGTCCACCTTCTCGCCGATCTTGCCCACCACCGTGAACTGCTGTTCCTGATCCAGCCGGAAGTCGTTCTGGTTGTTGGCGAAGGAGCTGGCGGACTCGGACTCGTTCTTCTCCGAGCGGTAGGTCCCCTTCAGGTTGATGTTGCCGTGCACGTTGAGGCCGATGCGCCCGCTGCCGAAGATCCGGCGGAAGGTCTTGCTCTTCACCTTGAAGGGGATGTCGATCTCGATGTGGTCCTTGCCCGCCGTGGCCGGCTTGAGGGCGTTGTCCGCCAGGCCCTGGCGCAGGCTGCGGCTGTTGCCCGCCCCCACCCGCGTCAGCAGTTCCTGGTCCAGCGGCAGCAGACGCGTGCCCAGCAGGCGGCCGTCCTTGCCCAGCGCCTGGTAGACCAGGTTGAGGCCCAGGGTGTCCACCTGGAATTCCAGCGGCAGCTCCCGGGGTAGCAGGGGCAGGGTGAAGTCCTCCCGCGCCGAGCGGCGGGGCTCGGGTCGGTTGGGGTCGGGCGGGTGGAGCAGCTGGCGCGAACTCAGCCCGTAGCCGGACGCCTCCCCGGCCCGGACCCCCAGCAGGAGCAGGCAGAGCAGGAACCAGACGGGCAGAAGTGGAGCTGCCAGGCGGCTGTGACGAGGGTGGTTCAAGAGTTCCGCTTCAGTTGCCGCCCGCGATTCGGCCCCGACGGTGCGGCGCACGCCCGGGCTGGTCCTGGATCATGTCGGTCGGGCTGGGCCAGATCCGACTGGCTGCCTAAGGGCCGCCCGCGACCTGTGTTCAACTCCGGAGCCAGGTTCGATCGCAACTCCTGTGAATGGATGGCAGAGGGAATGTAGCAAGCCAAAGCGCGTGCACACAGGCTGCCCCGGCCTCGAAAGCCCATGGATTGTATCGGGTGCCGACGAGGGCGAATTCGCTCACCCAGAAGCGGAAATCAGCTCAGGTTCAGGGCCGCATACAACCGGCCGAGCATGTCCATGAACTCCGCCCGGAAGCTGGGCATGCGGTCCAGGTCCCAGAGTTCGAACTCGAAGTGGCCCAGGGCCTGGTATTCAAAGGTGTGCAGCAGGTGTTCGTCCCCCAGCGGCAGGATTCCCGGCCGATGCCCGCGCAGCCAGCCCAGCAGCTCGCGGCGGTGCTCCGCCAGGAATTCAGGATGCATGACGATGCGCGCGGCCCAGTCGAATTCCACCCGCACCTCGCGCACGGGAGCCGGCAGGTCCGCCCCAGGCGCGGCGCCATCCAGCAGTTCCGGCGGGCAGAGGCCGCTGAGAGCCAGTCCGCGCGCGCCGGAGGCCGTCAGCCAGGCCGCCATCCGCTCCTCCGGCCAGTTCCGGGCCGCGCCGTCCAGGGTGAGCAGCAGCGGCGCATGCTCGCGCGTCAGCCGGTGCAGGGCCGCCAGCAGTTCGGGAGTGTCGGCGTCGGCGCGGCCGTCGGGTTCCGCCACGCGCAGGCTCACCGCCAACCCCAGGTCCGCGGCCTGCTGCAGAAGGGCGCGCAACTCGCCGTGGCTGCGGGGCCGCAGCAGGCCTGCCGGCGAGATGCGCAGCACGGCGTTGCCCAGCTCGGCGCCGGCGGCCGTGGCCAGCCGGTCGCCCAGGGATTCCGCGTCCACGCCGGCGGGCAGCAGGTCGCTGGCCAGCGGCGGAAGTCCGCAGCGCAGGTAGAGGGGGGTCTGCCAGTTTTCACGCAGCGCGGCCGCGGCCAGCAGCGCCGAGAACTCCCAGGGGCTCTGGCCCGCCCAGCCCTGCTCGAAGACCAGTCCGGACACGCCGCGCTGGCGTGCCGAGCGCAGTACCAGCCGCGCCAGGTCGTAGCAGTGGCCGCCCAGCCGCACGGCCAGCAGGACGCCGCCGCCGCTCTCATGCGGGACGGCGGTCTCCAGCGAGGCCAGCCGGATGCCCTTCCAGGCCGCCGCCGAGCGCAGGATCTGCCGCAGTTGGGTGCGAATGGTGGCGTCGGGGTTGAAGACGGCGTTGCGCGCCAGGGCGTCCACGGCCCCCGGCGGCAGCTCGTCCGTCCGGAAGCCCGTCACCCGGCCTTCCTCCAGCAGCAGGATCTGGGCCAGGGATTGCCGCATGTCGTCCAGATCGCGAAACATGGTGCCTCCTTCCCGGGTGTCGGTCATCGCGGGCCTGACTGCTGCCAGACCCTGGCCGCGCCAGGCGCCCGCTTAGCGGTGGATGAGGAGCAGGTCCTCCTGATCGGTGCCTTCCGCCACCCGTACTTCGCCGTCCAGGTCGATGACCAGATTGTATTCGCTGCGCAGGCCATACTCCGGCAGGTAGATGCCGGGCTCTACGGACATGACCGTGCCGGGCAGCAGCGCGCGCTCCTCGCGCGTCTCCAGGTTGTCCAGATTGGCCCCGCTGCCATGCACGGACTCGTCGATGCTGTGGCCCGTGCGATGGATGAAGGAGCCGGACAGGCCCGCGTCGCGGATCAGGCTGCGCGCCGCCTCGTCGGCCTCCCAGCCGCGGATCTCGTGTCCCACGGCCAGCCGGGCCCCCACCAGGTTGCGCACGGAGCGCCGCGCGTTGCGCACCAGGCGCCAGTGTTCCACCACGGGATCGGGCGCGCTGCCGCCGGTCCAGGCCATCCAGGTCTGGTCCGCGTAGATGCAGCCCGCCTGCCGCTCCTTGGCCCACAGGTCGATGAGCACCAGCTGGCCGGGCTGGATGAAGTTCTCGCTGCCCACTTCGTGGTGGGGAATTGCCGTGTGCGGCCCGCAGGCCACGATGGGCGGATGATCGGCCTCCAGCTCGGCGCTCTCAAAGCGGTTGAGGATCCACCCCTGCAGGTCCTTCTCGCTGATCCGGCGGTTCTCGGCCAGCGCCCGGCCGATCTCGCCGCAGGCGTCCCGGACCACCTGCCGCAGGACTTCCGCCGCGCGGAAGTGGCTGCGCAGCTGCTCGGCATCCAGCCGGGCGGTGAGGGTCTGGGCCAGATTCTCGCTCGAGACCACCTCCGCGCCCAGGCTGCGGACCAGGTCCACGGTGCCGGCGTCCACCAGCGACAAGGCGGGAATGGCGGCCAGCGGGCTGGTCTCCATGGCCACGCGCCGCGCGCCACCCAGAATGCGGCCCAATTCCTGGCGCAGGGATTCATAGGACAGGTAGGTCCGCCGCAGGCCGGGCACTCCCGCCAGGGTGCGGCACTCGATGGCGTGCTCCAGCCGGATGGGCGTGCCGCTGGCGGGAATCCAGTAGAAGGCCCGCCGCGTGCGGATCTGCCCGGGCGGCAGGTCCAGCACCCGCTCCGCCACCGGGTTGCGATTCTGCAGGACGAAGAGCAGCCAGCCGTCCAGTTCCCGTTCGCGCAGCTGTTCCTGGACCTGGCCCAGTGTCCACGCCATGGGTTCCCCTCCGCTGTTGTGGATTCCGTGACGACTCGGCCCCGAGACCGCTGACGGGGACGTGGTTGAATTGTGCGGCCATTCTCGCATTTTCCGCGCTGGAACCCAAGGTCTGAACACGCTTCGAACGGCGCCTTGCGCCCAACGGGAGGACGGATGATCTATCTGGATCACAACGCGTCGACGCCCCTGGCGCCGGAAGTGAAGGCCGCCATGCTGCCCTGGCTGGATGGGGCTGTGGGCAATCCGTCCAGTGGCCACGCCTTTGGTCAAGCCTGCCGCGCTGCCGTGGAGCTGGCGCGCCGGCAGCTGGCCGCCCTATTGGGTTGCCATCCCTACGACGTGCTGTTCACCAGCGGCGGGACGGAGTCCAACAACTGGGTCCTGCAGGGACTGGCCCGGCGCTTCGGCCCCTGTCACATGCTGGTCAGCGCCGTGGAGCACCCCGCCGTGCTCGAGGTCTGCCGCTTCCTGGCGGGCCAGGGCGTGGAGACCACCCTCCTGCCTGTGGACGAGCAATGCCGCGTGCGGGTGGAGGATGTGGAACGCGCCCTGCGGCCGGACACGCGCCTGCTCAGCGTGATGCTGGCCAACAACGAGACCGGCGTCCTGCAGCCCGTGGCCGAGCTGGCCGCGCTCTGCCGCGCCCGCGGCATTTTGTGTCACACGGACGCGGCCCAGGTGCTGGGCAAACTGCCCGTGGACGTGAACGCGCTGGGCGTGGACCTGCTCAGCGTGGCCGGCCACAAGCTCAACGCCCCCAAGGGCGTGGGCGCGCTCTATCTGCGCGGCGGCGTGGAACTGCCGCCCCTGCTCTACGGGGCCGGCCACGAGCGCGGTCTGCGGCCGGGCACGGAGAACGTGCTGGAGCTGGTGGGGCTGGGCGCGGCGGCCCGGCGCTTCGTGGAGGACGGCGACGGCATCACGGCCGAGCAGCGCCGGTTGCGCGACCGGCTGGAGGCCGAGCTGCGCGCCCGCATTCCCGGTCTGCGCATTCACGGGGAGGGCGCCGAGCGGTTGCCCAACACGATCAGCGTCTATCTGCCCGGCCGGCGCGTGGACGATCGCCTGGCCCGCTGCCCCGAACTGGCCGCCAGCGCCGGCGCCGCCTGCCACGCGGACAGCGCCTCCCCCAGCCACGTGCTGACGGCCATGGGCCTGCCGGTGGAGGTGGCGGAGCGCACCCTGCGCCTCTCCGTGGGTCTGGGCAACACGGAGGAGGAAATGGTGCAGGCGGCGGAGATGCTGGCGGGGTGAGGGAGTTCTCACGGGAAGACGCGAAGGAACAGCCAAGAAAGGCAGCTTTTAAATTGATATATAAGTATATTATAATGATATGTTTATTATCGCTGCGAGAATTTTATACGAAATCAACTCTTATGGTTAATCATTAAGCCATATTTGAAAACGGCGGAATAACGATAATTAACAAGTCAATTATTTCTGTAAACACAATATATAAGTGTTCGAAAAATCCAACAACCTGCTGTTCCTTTGGATTTCTTCGTGTCTTCCCGTGAACTCCGTTGCCCCGGCCGGTGGATCAGTAGTCCGTCAGGTTCCGCTTCAGGCGCTCCGCCACCGGGCCCGGCTCGGCTTCGAACACGTGTCCCGTGATCGCCTCGAAGGCCTCGATGTACTTGTGCGCCGTGGAGACGCGCACCTCGTCGGTGATCGGCGGCAGCTCGCCGTCGCCCAGAAAGCCGCGATCGGCCAGCCAGGTGCGCAAGTGATCTTTGTCGATCCGGCGCTGCTCAGCGCCCCGCTCGAACAATTCCTGGTAGCTGTCCGCGTACCAGTAGCGGCTGCTGTCCGGCGTGTGGATCTCGTCCATCAGCGTGATCCGGCCCTGGGCGTCCAGTCCGAACTCGTACTTGGTGTCCACGAGAATCACCCCCTGCCGCGCCGCCAGCTCCACGCCGCGCCGATACAAGGCCAGGCTGATTTCCACCAGGTCCGCCATGATCTGCGCGGGCACGTCGCCTCTGCGCACGATCTCCTCCGGCGAGACGCTCTCGTCGTGCGCGCCTTCCGCCGCCTTGGTGGAGGGCGTCACGATGGGCGCGGCCAGCTGCTGGTCCTTGCGCAGCCCGTCGGGCAGCCGATTGCCGCAGAACTCCCGCACGCCCTTCTGGTAGTGCGTCCAGGCGCTGGTGCTGGTGTTGCCCGTGATGTAGCCGCGCACCACCATTTCCACTTTAAGCGGCTCCAGGTCCATCACCACGATGGCGTTGGGGTCCGGCACCGAGAGCACGTGGTTGGGCACCAGATCCCGCGTGTGCTCGAACCAGAACAGGGCCAGCTGGTTGAGCACCTGGCCCTTGAAGGGAATGGTGGCCAGCACCCGGTCGAAGGCGCTCACCCGGTCGGTGGTGACGATCAGCCGCCGGCCCTCCCGGGACCAGGCCTCGCGCACCTTGCCGATCTGGCGCTCGCCCGGCAAGTCCAATTCCACGCGGTCCAGCGTGTGCGCCAGCTGCGCTTGGATGGTGCTCAGATCCATGTGGCGATTCCCTCGACTTGGATTGTCATCCCAGCGCAAGCAGGGATCCTGTTCGGTTGCGCGAGTGCCTGCCGAACCCATGGGATCCCGGCTTTCGCCGGGATGACAGGGACGTTAAAAATCGCAGTTGCCCGGCGTGCGCGGGAAGGGCACCACGTCGCGGATGTTCTCCATGCCCGTGATGTACATAATGGCGCGCTCGAAGCCCAGGCCGAAGCCCGAGTGGGGCGCGCTGCCGAAGCGCCGGCTCTCCAGGTACCACCAGTAGTCCTGCTCGTGCAGACCCATTTCCTTGATGCGGGCCAGCAGGCGCTCGTGGCGCTCCTCGCGCTGGCTGCCGCCGATGATCTCACCCACGCCCGGCACCAGCAGATCCATGGCGGCCACGGTCTTGCCGTCGTCGTTCTGGCGCATGTAGAAGGCCTTGATCTCCTTGGGATAGTCCGTCACGAAGACGGGCCGGCCCACGTGGGTCTCCGTCAGCCAACGCTCGTGCTCGGTCTGCAGATCGATGCCCCACTTCACCGGGAATTGGAAGGCTTGGCCGGAGTTTTCCAGCAGACGGACGGCCTCGGTGTAGGGAATGGTCTCGAAGGCGCAGGCGGCCACGTTCTCCAGCCGCTCCACCAGCCCCTTCTTCACCCACTGATCGAAGAAGGCCATGTCCTCGGCGCAATCCATCAGCACCGCGCGGATGATGTACTGCAGGAAATCCTGGGCCAGCCGCGCGTTGTCCGCCAGATCGTGGAAGGCCATCTCGGGCTCGATCATCCAAAACTCGCTGGCGTGGCGCGTGGTGTTGCTGTTTTCCGCCCGGAAGGTCGGGCCGAAGGTGTAGATGTTGCCCAGGGCCAGCGCGAACATCTCGCCGGAGAGCTGGCCCGAGACCGTCAGGTTGGTTTGGTGGCCGAAGAAATCCTGGCTCCAGTCCACCTCGCCCGCTTCCGTCCGGGGCGGATCCGTCGGGCTCAAGGTGCTGACCCGGAACATCTCGCCCGCGCCCTCGCAGTCGCTGCCCGTGATGATGGGCGTGTGCACCCAGACGAAGCCGCGCTCGTGGAAGAATTGGTGGATGGCGAAGGCCAGCCGATGCCGGACGCGAAACACCGCGCCGAAGGTGTTGGTGCGCGGCCGCAGGTGCGCGATGGTCCGCAGGTATTCGAAACTGTGGCGCTTCTTCTGCAACGGGAAGCCCGCGTCGCACTCGCCCAGCAGCTCCACGCCCGCGGCTTGCAGCTCCACGCTCTGACCCTGCCCCTGGCTGGCCACCAGCACGCCTGTCACCTTCAAGCAGGCGCCGGTCAGGATGCGCGCCACCGCCTCGTAATCGGGCAGGCTTTCCGCGCTGTAGACAACCTGCAGGCCCTTCAGGCAGGAACCGTCGTTGAGTTCGATGAAGGAGACGGCCTTGCCGGCGCGATTGGTGCGTACCCAGCCCATGACCGTGATGGTCTGACCCACGTGTTCCGGGTGCAATAGCGCATCTTTGATGGTGATCCGGCCCTGCATGGTCTGCTCCTCAGCTTGTTCGCCAGAAGTAAGCAATCCGCGACCGGTGCGGTGCCAGGCCAGTGCCAGGCCGGTGCCAGAGCATTGTCCATATCTGGCGCCAGCAGAAAGGCGGAAATCAAGGGAAGGCAAGTAGCCGAGACGAGCCATGGGATCCCAGCTTTTGCTGGGATGACAGTCACCTTGCCGGTGACGAATCGGATGTGCAAGGTGAAGCCCGCAGGGCTGAACCAGAACTTGGGTGAAGCGCAAAGCGCGAACCAACTACACAGTGGCAGGAAGGCCGAGCTGCCGCCAGCGGAAGCCCGCCGGGAGGCGGGCTGACTCTGGCGGGTGAGAAAAAGCGCCTCTTTGGCTCCACCTTTCTGGCGCCAGCAGAAAGGTGGAAAACATGGTGTCCGGCCGGTGCCAGACCGGTGTCCGGCCGGTGTCCGGCCGGTGCCAGGCCGGTGCCAGGCCGGTGCCAGGCCGGTGCCAGGCCGGTGCCAGACCGGTGCCAGACCGGTGCCAGGCCGGTGCCAGACCGGTGCCAGAGCACTGTCCAACCATCCATCCAACCGCCCGCCATCCAGGCCGCGGCCCGCCGAATTGACAACGGGTCCACACGGCCGACCCTATCTTGCCGACCAACCAGGCCGGGCAGCCGGCGGAAAGGACCCATGGCAGAGCGCCGCTTCCGTTTCGACAATCTCTCCTGCGCCTACGACGATCCCCGACCGCCGCGCGAACTGCTGGCCCGCCGCCTCAAGGTCGCCCCGGAGGAGATCGGGCAACTGGAGGTGCTGCGCAAATCCCTGGACGCCCGGCACAAGCCGCGCCTGATCCAGGTCTTCAGCCTGGCCTTCAACCTGGAGGAGGGCCGGCTGCCTGCCGGCGAGACCCAGGTTTCGCCCCACGCGGATCCGGCCCTGCCGCCGCTGCCCGCGCTGCCCTGCGCCACCCGGCCCATCGTCGTCGGCGCCGGTCCCGCCGGCCAGTTCGCCGCGCTGGGACTGGCCGCACGCGGCTACCGCCCGCTGGTCCTGGAGCGCGGCCGCGCCATCTCCGAGCGCCGGCTGGATGTGCGCCGGCTCTGGCTGCAGCGCGAGCTGGACCCCGACTCCAACGTGCAGTTCGGCGAGGGCGGCGCCGGCACCTTCAGCGACGGCAAGCTCACGAGCCGCAACAGCAACTGGTTCACGCGCCAGGTCCTGCACTGGTTCTGCCGGCTGGGCGCGCCGCAGGACGTGGTCTACAGCCACCTGCCCCACGTGGGCACGGAGGGCATCCGCCGGGTGGGCTCGCGTCTGCGCGCCCTGCTGGAGGAGGCAGGCGTGGAGTTCCGCTTCTCCGCCCGCGTGCAGGATCTGCGGCTGCAGGACGGCCGCGTCTGCGGCGTGGAACTGGCGGATGGCGAGCGCATCGCCACGGACACGCTGCTGCTGGCCATGGGCCACAGCGCCCGGGACACGGCGGAGGCCCTGGCGCGGGCGGGCGTGCTGCTGGAGCTGAAGCCCTTCGCCATGGGCCTGCGCGTGGAGCACCCGCGCGACTTCATCGACGTGGCCCAGTACGGCGCCGGCTGCCGGCTGGAGCTGACAGGCGCAGCCACTTACAAATTGGCCGTGAAGAGCGCCGGCCGCGGCGTCTACTCCTTTTGCATGTGTCCGGGCGGGATGGTGGTGCTGGCCGCCAGCGAGGACAAGCGGCTGGTGGTCAACGGCATGAGCTGGTCCTCGCGCCGGATGGCCTGGTCCAATTCCGCGGTGGTGGCCCAGGTGGAGGCCCAGGATCTGCAGCGCTGGGGCCAGGCCTGGGGTCTGGCGGATTCGCCCCTGCTGGGGCATCACATCCAGCAGCGCCTGGAGGAGCGGGCTTTTCAGCAGGGCGGCGGCCAGTGGAACGCGCCGGCCCAGCGGGCGCGGGATTTCCTCCACGACCGCGTGTCCAGCGGACTGCCGGCCTCCAGCTACCGCCCGGCGCTGAGTTCCACCCGCCTGAGCCGGCTCTTTCCGGATCCTCTTTCCGGCGCGCTGGCGGAGGGCCTGCGGCTGTTCGAGCGGCAGCTGCGCGGCTTCGTGGACGAGGGGTTGCTCATCGCACCGGAGACCCGGACCTCCTCGCCCCTGCGCGTGACGCGGGATCCGGAGCTGCGCCACAGTCTGTCCACGGCCGGGCTCTTCCCGGTGGGGGAGGGCGCGGGCTACGCGGGGGGAATCGTCAGCAGCGCGGCGGATGGGCTGCGCACGGCGCTGGGATTCGCGCCCGTCGGGGCCAGCCGGGTGTCGGAGCGGCCGCCGGAGGAGTGGGAGTAGCCGGAATCTCTTATGCGCTGTCACCCCTGTGTGCTGTCACCCCAGCGCAAGCTGGGGTCCCGTGGGTCGTGCGGCGATCCCGGTTTGCTGTCACCCAAGCGCAAGCTGGGGTCCCGTGGATCGCGCGGAATCTCTCACCTGCGGACTGCCTGTCTGTGGACTTTGCGTGGACTCATTTCAACACAGAGACACAGAGACTCAAAGAGGTGTTGGGCGGGCTCGATTTTTTACCCACAGCGCATGACACGGCGTTCCGCCCCATTATTCAGCAGAGCTGCAATTCTCTTGCGAACAGCGGGTGATTATGCTCACTTGGCTCGCCAGTCGCCGCGACTGCTGCTTTCCACTGAAGGCCCTCCGGTCGAATCGGATACTAGAAGGACATTTTCAAAGGCCGTGAAAACAACAAACCCAAAAGTTGCACATAAGCGACAAATCAAGAGATCATTCAATAAGATCATGTCTCAGTACGAGAGAGATAATTTAACGGTATTCAATAGTGATTCCTCGAAATACGAATTCTTCTTTAGCGAGTATAAGAGACTCCAAGCTGCCTGGTCCAATTCGCGGCGCTGCATCTTTAGAGACTGTAATGAATTTAGCATTGCGAATTCACATTCTATATCAAGATCATTCTTGGCTAATATTGCTGAGCGTGGAATGGTATTAACGCCGGAATTCAATACAAAGGCAAATTCATATCTAATGAGAAAACGCGGAATTTCTGAGGCATCTACATTCCCAGGATTTTGTGTCAAGCATGAACAACTATTCAACGAATTCGAGCAACGAAAATATATGACTTGTGACAATGCTATTGTCCTTCAATTTTATCGAACAATATGTCGTGAGATAGTTAGCAAAGGAATCGAAAAGAGATTCTGGGAAGGCATCCTCACCAAATATGAACTTCTCCGTGAATCTGAATTAAGCAATAGAATTTCTAGAGATCTTATGAAGTTTGGAATTAGTGAAAATCATGCGTCGGTAAAATCGCTAAAATTTTCTGGTCATAATTCAATTACAGGACATTTTTTATGCAAATTGTATGACCTTAATAAAGATCTTAACAACTTAATAAATTTCCATAAGAATAGTCTTGAAAAAGTAATTATGGGATGCGAAGAGGAAAACGCGTCCTTTTGCGTTACGCAAATCGAAACAAAAATACCGGTCGCCATCTCTGGATTGGGTGGCTTTACCATTACTGAGAACTCCAATTCTCATGATGTGTTTTTTGCGATGACTGTAATACCAAATTTTGACAGCACTGTAATCGCGATGTACTCCACAAATGAAGATTTTGATGCCGTGAAAAAGTACTTTGAGAGATATCTTAACGAGATAAAGATCATAAGTCTAGTCGAGAGTTGGATGATCAATTTCACCGACAATTGGTTTCTCTGTCCAAAAATATGGAATTCGATGTCCGAAAATAAACAAGACCTAATTCTGAAAAGACTCCAAGACAAGAAAAGGACTGAATTGAAGGAGTTTGAACTCTCAATATTTGATGATCTCAGAGGTGTGATGGTAAATGATTGTGGCAACAATCTAATGGAGAGTCCTAACAATTATCAAGTTCGGATATTTTTGGAAGAGGAAAGGTCAAAACTCTTGGCTGTGACATGATGCCTTCTAACAAAGTTTGCAGCTAACTTTTGCGCATGTCACGGCGCTTGCATTCGGAATTGAAATCTACGAAGGTGGGAAAAGGAGGCGTCGCGCCAGGTGCGTCGCGGCTGAAGCCACCGTTAGGCAAATTGTTTGCGCCGAAGAACTGGCAATAGAATAGAAGTGCACCGTGGACAAAGTGTCTGAGACATTTAATGTTACAATGGGAAACATCCCACTGATTAATCTACGTCTAGATTTCAACACTCAGTACTTGGAAATGAAATCAACGTATTTTAGGCGACAATTTGTGGGAGCAATTAATTGGCCAATAAAATCGCAAAATATAATCTGGAATACTATTCCTGGAGGCTTATTAACAATTCTTTTACAGAGATCAACATTTGGCGTCGAGGCTTGGGTTTCTGGAATCGTTCATACAGCGCTTGGGAGGATTGATAAGCTGACAGATGAGAGTCTGCGATTCACCTCTTGTCCAAGTGCAATGCCGGGCCGATCAATGTCGAGTAAAATATATAATAAGCTTCCAGCTCTTTTAGCAAAGGAGTTTGCGATGGCTGAAAGTGATCCGTCGCTTTATGAAAGGGTGAAGCGATATTACAATGAAGTTAGAAATCCGATTATGCACGGATATGAAGTTGACTCTCATTCATACGACGGTGTAGTTCTGTGCTTTGATCTCATTAGTGACATATATGCATGGACAGATTCGTGGTTCCCAGCAGATTCAATTGTACCGCCTTTCATGAGCTTCAATGTGAGGGAGTAGAGGGAATTGCCTAACAAGAGCTTGCAGCCGACGGCTTTGCTGTCACGCCGCTTGCTGAAGGAAGGCGAAGAGAAAGACAAAGAGGGCGAAGGCAAGCTTCGCGCCAGCGCGCCACGGCTGATGTCAAGGTCATGTGCAGATAGCTTGGATGCTCGTGTCGAATATGATAGTATCATTTGAAACTATCAGAGCAGGTGAAGGTTGAAGCCTCCCTACAGCATCAGCAATACCGTTTTGGCGTTGGTTGCCTCGATCGCGGAAAAGGTTGGGGAGATCAATGCCGCCAAGCTGGATCTGCCACCAACCGAGCTGCGCAAGCGGAACCGGATCAAGACGATCCAGGCATCGCTCGCAATCGAGGGCAACCAAATGACCGAAGGACAGGTAACGGATCTGCTTGAGAATCGGCGGGTTCTTGCCCCGGAGCGGGACATCTTGGAAGTCAAGAATGCGATCGAGGTCTATCAGCGCTTGGCAGAATGGGACGTCTACTCCATTTCATCGCTCTGCCAAGCCCATCAGATCCTGATGCAGGGTCTGGTGGAAGGTCCTGGGAGATTTCGCGGTTCGACTGTCGGGATCATGAAGGGGCAGGAATTGGGACACATTGCTCCACCAGGACGGCAAGTCCATGCTCTGATGGACGGTCTTTTCGACTACCTTGCTCATGATAAAGAACTACTTCTGATCAAGAGCTGCGTGTTTCACTATGAATTTGAGTTCATTCACCCTTTTCTTGACGGAAATGGGCGGATGGGGCGGCTGTGGCAGACCTTGATCCTTCGAGAATATTCCACAGTTTTTGGTCACCTTCCTGTAGAAGTGTTGATCAAGGAACAGCAAGAAGAATATTATCAAACTCTAGAAAACTCTGACAAGCTGGGGGATTCGACCTCTTTCATCGAATTCATGCTTTCGTTGATTGATCGTGCGCTTGAAGACCTTCTTCGTACCCAGCGTGTCACCTTATCAAGTTCGGAGAGGATCACACGTTTTCGAGATCGCAGCGGGAACTCGTCGTTTACAAGAATGGACTATCTTCGCGCCAACAAGCAGATTTCACCGGCAACGGCAAGTCGCGATCTCAGTTATGCCGTTTCTCAAGGACTTGTGAAGAAAATTGGCGATAAGCGGACAAGTACTTATACGTTCATCCAATGAAGTCCCTGCGGCTTGCCAAGGACAATCTCCTGCTGCCGGCGGCTAGAGTGCGGTGGTTGACGAGCTGGCGGCGGCGCCCTGCTGGGTGACTGCGGCTTGGGTTTTGGGGAGTGACACATGCGGAATCAACCTGCCAGGCTGTCGGGGCTGACCCTTGCCCTGCTCGGTTGGCTCGGTCTGCTGCCGGGCGCGGGCTGCGAGCGGCGCGTGCCGCTGGCCGCCAACTTCCCGCTGGGGGAAACGGCCACCGTCGTGACTTTCGCCCATCCAGTGCTGGGCGGCGCCCACCGCGCGCTGTGTTTCCGCTTCGAGCGCCCGGAGGATGCTCGCCTGGCTCGCGAGCTGGAGATCGTCCTGCTGACGGCCGACGGCGGCGAGGATTCGCTGCGCGCGGCCTGGGACCAGACCGGCGAGGCTTCCCTTTGCCTGCACGATTCCAGCGCGCTGCGCCCGATTTACACCGCGGCCCGCATCCGCGCTCCCCGCGCGCTGCAGGTCCGGCGGCTGGATTGGGGCGGCAGCGAGTAGGCCCGTCCATGCTCGATCCCAATGGATTGCGCCCCCACGACGTCCCCTCAGCCCAGAATTCCCACGAAGTTCTTGAAAAAATTGAGCGGTCCGGCTGGCGCTGTCCGTGAACGATTGGTCACTCTGATGGAAAGAATGGCCTCGTCCTGGCGGGGTGAACTCCATGACCCAGCTCACAATCCGCGCAAAAATTGAGAATTCTGCGCCAAGGGCCCTTGACTCACGGGGCGGAGGCGCCTATCTTGAGGGTCTTCCGTCGCGAAAATCTGCGGCCTGGCCGCGGAGCGACGACAAGATGCTCTTTGACAGTTCAAGGGAAGCAAGAATGACCATGCCACCGTGGTGTTCATCTGGCAACAGATGGCATTGCGGTTCCCGGCCCACGCGAGTGGGCTTGGATGAACAGGACAAACACATTTGACAATGGAGAGTTTGATCCTGGCTCAGGACGAACGCTGGCGGCGTGCTTAACACATGCAAGTCGAACGGGATCCAGGCTTCGGTCTGGT
>JBAYTZ010000012.1 GCA_041675285.1 Candidatus Delongbacteria bacterium | reverse complement strand
TCGAGTATTGGAATTGGCCCCAGCAGGGCGAGTTCATCCAGAGCTACTACCACGAGACCTACGGCGAGATCAGCGTGGACTTCAACCAGGAGTTCTACAACTGGGACGCCATCTCGCCCACCACGGTCAACGCGGACGTCAAGGAGCTGTTGTATCACGCCGGCGTCTCCGTCCGCATGAACTACGGCCCCAATTCCTCCTCGGCCCAGAGCTCGATGATCTCCACGGCGCTGCGCAGCTACTTCCGCTATCAGGACGCCGCCCGCATGGTCTGGCGCAGCAGCTACTCGGCCGAGACCTGGCGCACCATGCTGCACGCCGAGCTGAGCGCCGGCCGCCCGGTGATCTACCGCGGCCAGGGCCCCAACGGCGGCCACGCTTTCGACGTGGACGGCGTGCAGGACAGCACTTGGTTCCACATCAACTGGGGCTGGAGCGGGAGCTACAACGGTTACTTCCTGCTGGACGACCTGAGCCCCGGCAACTACTACTTCGGCGACGTGCAGGGCGCCGTGATCGGCATCGCCCCCGACGGCATGCCGGTCAACCACCAGCCCCTGGTCCCGGCCGTCTACCTGGAGATCAACGAGAACGAGACGGCCAGCACGACCTTCAACGGCTACGACGTGGACGGCGACGAGCTGACCTACTCCGTGGGCGGACAGACCATCACGGGCGACACCTGGAGCTGGACGCCGGCCCCCAACGCCCACGGCACCTTCTCCTTCACCTACCAGGCCTGCGACCAGAGCGGCTGCAGCCAGCCCGCCGACCTGATCGTGGTCGTGCACAGCGTCAACCAGCTGCCCGTGGTGGCCGGCCTGGAGCTGGAGAGCCTGGAGGACGAGGCCCTGGCCATCCAGCTGGCGGGCTTCGACGCGGATGCGGACACCCTGCAGTATCTGGTCAACGGCCAGCTGATCGCGGGCGACACCTTCAACTGGACGCCGCCGGCCAACGCGGCGGGCGACTACAGCTTTACCTACACGGCCTGCGACGCCGCCGGCTGCGGCGAGACCGCCCTGCTGCTGGTGCACGTGCTGCCGGTGAACGACGCGCCCCAGGCCAGCCCCGTTCTGGCGCACATCCTGGAGGGCGGTGTGCAGCACATCCAGCTGGCGGGTTGGGACGTGGACTCCGACAGCCTGACCTACGTGATCGACGGTGTGGCGCAGACCGAGGACATCTTCACGGTGGAGATCCTGCCGGGCCTGGACCACACCTTCCACTACTACGTGAACGACGGCCAGGCGGTGTCCGACACGATGAGCATCATCGTGACCTTCGCCCCCAAGGGCCCGGGCAAGGAGTACGTCGAGGAGACCAACTTCAGCAACCGCAGCGGCCTGAACGACGGCCTGGCCGGCGAGCTGCCCGTGGGCACCAGCCTGCGCCCGGCCTACCCGAACCCCTTCAATCCGAGCACGGCCCTGCCCATCGAGCTGGCGCAGAGCGGCCACGTGCGGCTGAGCATCTACAACGTGGCCGGCCAGCGCGTGGCCGTGCTGCTGGACGGCACCCTGGAAGCCGGTCGGCACGAGCTGCGCTGGTCCGCCGGCCAGCTGGCCAGCGGCGCCTACCTGGCCGTGCTGGAGAGTTCCGCCGGCCTGAGCACGCAGATCCTGCACCTGGTGAAGTAGAGAAGTTTGCAGCCCTCCCCTGTCGGACCCGCGCCCAGTCGCGGGTCCGTCGCTCCGGGGGGCGGCCGCTGTCACACACGGAGGCTGAGATGCGCGGGACCCACGCGAGCGAGACCCGACGGGTGGAGGAGATCCGGCTGGCCCTGCTGTCGGCGCAACCGGAGCGGGCCGCCGAACTGCTGACGAGCCTGTTGCGGGACTCGGGCCCGCTGCTGCTGCCCCAGGCACGCCGGCTGGCGGAGACCCTGGGAGCTCTGCGGGACGCCTGGCCGGATAGCCTGGAGCAGGGTGGCCAGGCCCAGGCGCTCTGGCTCCTGGCCCAGGGCCCGCTGCTCAATCCGCGGCTGCTGCAGTAGAAGTCCGCCGAACTAGCGGCCGGCCGAATCCTGGCGATAGGGAATGGGGTCCGTCGCCCCGGCGCGCTGGAAGCCGCGCAGCCGCAGCAGGCAGGAGTCGCAGGTGCCACAGGCGCGCTCCTCCTCGCGGTAGCAGCTCCAGGTGAGGGCGAAGGGCGCCTCCAGCTCCAGGCCGCGCCGGACGATGCCGGCCTTGTCCAGGGCGATGAGCGGCGTCTCGATCCGCAGTTCGCCGCCGCCCGCCGAGCCCAGGCGCAGGGCCAGCTCCATGGCGCGGATGAACCCGGCACGGCAGTCGGGATAGCCCGAGCCATCCTCCTCCACCACGCCCAGCCAGATGGACTCCGCCCCCAGCACCTCGGCCCAGCTGGCGGCGATGCTGATCAGGTTGCCGTTGCGGAAGGGCACGTAGGTGCGCGGCACGCCGGGTGCGTCCAGGTGGCCGTCCGCCACGGGTTCGGCCGGATCGGTGAGCGAGGAGCCGCCGATGGCGGCCAGGTGCGAGATGTCCACCACCAGGCGGCGCTCGGCGGGCACGCAGTAATGGTCGGCGATGTACGTGAAGGCGAGGCGCTCGCGGCGCTGGGTGCGCTGCCCATATTGCACGTGCATCAGCGCGGGCTCCAGTCCGCCGGCCACGGCCTCGGCCAGCGTGACACAGGAATCCATTCCGCCCGAGGCCAGCACCACGGCCAAGTTCCGCTTCATACGCCTTGGGCCTCCGCTCCCCAAATCTGTTTGTGCAGCTGCAGGGCCAGCGCCACGTCCAGCCCGCTCTCCAGGATGCGCCGGGCCAACTCTGGCAGATCCAGCGCGCCCCAGGCCGGGCTGATGCGACAGCGCACGCCCGTGGGCAGCGGCTGCGTGCGCACGAAGTCCAGCGCGAAGTCCACGTCCGCCCAGTCCGCCACCACGAATTTCAGCTCGTCGCCGGGGTGCAGGCAGGCCAGGTTGGCGGGCAGGAAGCTCCCGCCCGCGCCGGAGCCCGGACACTTCACGTCCACCACCCGGGTCACGGCGGCGGGAACCTCGGCCAGACTGCGGTGCCCGCCGGTCTCCAGCGAAACACTCCAGCCCTCGGCCAGCAGCCGCCGCATGAGTTCGGGCAGCTGCTTTTGGAGCAGGGGTTCGCCCCCCGTGAGACAGATTCGCCGACAGGGCAGGGCGCCCAGCTCCAGCAGGAGCTCGGCGAGGGTGACGGGGCGGCCGCCGTGGAAGGCGTGGGCCGTGTCGCACCAGACGCAGCGCAGGTCGCAGCCGGTGAACCGGGCAAAGACGGTGGGCAGGCCCTGGAAGGGGCCCTCGCCCTGCAGGGAAAGGAAGATCTCGCTGAGTTGCATGGCGCCCAAGGTAACACCGGTGTCGCGCGGAGTGGTCGTAGGGACACGATGCATCGTGTCCCTACGCCGGGGTGTCCCATTGGAGTGACGGTTGCTCCTGCCTGGGCCCACCTCGAGGCAATCGGCAGAACCTGGCGCCGTGCCCCCGCGTACAGGGCCCATGCACGACCGTCACACCATCCGCCTGCAGGATTTCGACTACAGCCAGACCGGCGCCTACTACCTCTCCATCGGGACCCACGAATCCCGGCCCCTGCTGGGCCGCATCCAGGGCCAGCAGGTGGTCCTGAGCGACTTGGGCCTGTTCGTCGAAGGGCTGTGGAGCAGCCTGCCCGTTCACCATCCCCAGGTTCGGCTGGATGCGTTTCAGGTCCTGCCCACCCACATCCACGGGATCCTGTTCATCACCACGCAGAGCCAACCCGGCCGCCCGGAAGCCTTCGGCCGGCCGGTGCCAAACTCCCTGTCCACACTGGTGCGGGGATTCAAGGCAGCCTGCACACGGGACTGGCGCCGCCGCGGATCCGAACCCGTCGGTCGCATCTGGCAGAGCCGCTACCTGGAGCGGGTCATCCGTTCACGCCAGGAGCTGGCCGGCCTGCGCTGTTTCGTGCGGGACAATCTGTTGTGGCACCGCCTGTGCGACCGGGACCACTGGTGAGCCGGCTACTTGCCGTTCAGCGCCCGCTCGACCTGCGCCAGATGCCGCTCCTGGTGGACGGCCAGCAGCACCAGCGCGGAGAACAGGTTGTAGCGGATGCGCGGCTGGAACGGGGAAGGAATCTTCACGCGGGTCAGGGGCAGATCCCGCGCCGCCCGGGCCAGCTGCGCCTGGTCCCGCTGGAGGTCCAGGAAGCGCTCGAGAAGCGGCGCGACCTCCAGCACGGGCGGCGGATC
Source organism: Candidatus Delongbacteria bacterium (assembly GCA_041675285.1). NCBI lineage: Bacteria > Candidatus Delongiibacteriota > Candidatus Delongbacteria bacterium. The sequence continues at coordinate 105,363 of JBAYTZ010000012.1, read as the reverse complement.
GAAAGCCGGCGGGGTTCTGATCTTCCAGCGCGCGCCGGGACCGCTGCCCTTGGCCAGCAGCCAGCCCCACAAATCCTGTCGCGGACGGTCCTCCGTAAGACCCAGTTCGCGAGCCTGTTCAAGCCCGCGCCGTAACCCGGGCAGCAGCGCCTCGGAGGTCAACACCAGATGCGCCAGACACTGGGCCGCGCTCCAGCGCCCCGGCCCCGGCGCGGCGCACCAGGCCGCGTCGTCCGTTCCGGCACGCAGCCCCTCCAGCCGGACGCCCGCGACCTCGAAGGCCCGGGCCAGGTTCTCCAGTGGATCCGGCGGCCCACCGGCACACGTCCTGCTGCGGCAGCGCGGCAGCTCCCGTCCGTGGATGCCCGCTTGCATGCCCTACTGCACGCCCTGCAGGATTTCCAGCACCTTGGCCGGTTCCTGGAACCCCACGAAGCGCGTCACTTCCTGGCCCTGGCTGTCGTAGAAAATCACCGTGGGCATGCCCACCACGCCGAAGGCCGTGTTCTGCGCCTTGGCCCACTCCGTCTCCGACTGGGTCATGTCCATCTTCACGCGCTGGAAGCGCTGCCCGGCCTCGAAAACCGCGGGATCTGTCCACGTCTTGTGGTCCAATTCCTTGCACTGGGCGCACCAGGTGGCCCAGAAATCGACGATGACCGGCTTGCCCTCCGCGGCCGCCGCGGCCAGCAGATCCGCGTGGCGATCCGCGTCCGGCGAGCTGACCTCCCAGCTGAGTTCCGCCTTTGCCTGCGGAGCCACGCTGCCCGCTGGCAGCGCCGCGCCGAACCCGAAGAGCAGGAAGCGCGCGCCGATGAGCAGGGCCACCCAGCCCAGCGCCTTGAACAACTTGCGCGGGGTCTCGCTGTCCTCGTCCACCGGATCAAAGGCACCCGTGAACACGCCGAAGATCACCAGCCCGGCGCCGGCGAGCCAGGGCAGCCAGCTGCCCGGGAGCAGATCGCGCAGGAAATAGACGGCCATGGCCACCATCACAACGCCGAAGAACTTCTTCACGGTCTCCATCCAGCTGCCGGCGCCGGGCAGGCTGTTGAGCGCCCCGGCGAAGGTTCCAATCAGCAAGAAAAGCACGCCCATGCCCAGCGCGTAGCTCAACATGAGGAAGAAGCCGAGCATCAGATTTTGCGTGGCGGCGATGAACACCAGCAGCGTGACGATGATCGGGCCGACGCAGGGGGCGGCGATGAAGCCCGTGATCGCGCCCATCAGGACGGCGCCCAGCGGGCCGGACTTGTCGCCACTTTGGAGCTTGGCGGAAATCGAAGAGGGCAGCTGCATCTCGAAGGCGCCGAACATGCTGGCGGCGAAGATCAGGAAGATCCCCGCGATGACCGCCTGGACCACGGGCGACTGCCCGATGGCGCCGAAGGAGCCGCCGCCCAGCGCGGCCGCCAGGCCCAGCGCCGAGTAGACCAGCGCCATGCCGGCCACGAAGAACAGCGACTGCACGAAGCCGTGCAGGCGGCCCTTGCTGCGTGCGCCGATGAAGGAGATGGTGATGGGGATGACCGGGTAGACGCAGGGCGTCAGGCTGGAGAGCACGCCCCCCAGAAAGACCAGCAGAAAGGCCATCCAGCTGCCCTTCTCCAGCGCGTCCTGCAGGCGGCCCTCCAGGCCCGCGCGGGGCGCGGCCACCGCCTGGGCGGAATCCGCAGCCGATCCCGCCGCCGCCGTGGCCGCCGGCGCGCCGAAGACTTCGGCATTCTGCGGGGCGGCCTCCGCGGGCGCCGTGCCCACGGGGACGCGCAGCGTCAGCTCCTTGTCCACCGGCATGTAGCAGGTCAGGTCGCCGGTCTCGCTGCAGATCTGGTAGCCGGCGCGGATCTTCCACTCCAGGGTGTCGGCGGCGCCGGGCTTGAGGTTCAGCAGCCCGGTCACGGTCACGTCACCGCGATAGACCTGCTCTTCGTGCTCCGTCACGCCTTTGGGATAGACCAGCTTGTCCAGCCGCAGGAACTCGGTGGTGTCCGCCTCGACGTAGAACATCTCGTACTTGCGGTCCGTGATGTGGTAGCCCTTGGGCACGTGGAAGACCACGGCCACCCGGACCTCCTGCCCGGGCGCCACCCGGTCATGGGAGAGCAGGGCCTCCACCTCCACGGCTTTGGCCGGATCGAAGGCGGCGGGCGCAGCCGGGCTGGGTCCGGCCAGCGCCAGGATCGGCAACAGGGCCCCGAGTCCGACGAGGAGGCGGACAAACCGCCCGAATGGATGCTGACGCATGGCGTCTCCTAGGCTTGGTCAGGGTTGCGGATGAAGCGATAGCCCACGCGGTAGACGGAGAGGAAGTGTCGGGGCTCCGAGGGATCCGGCTCGAAGTACTTGCGCAGATGGAGCACCAGGTTGTCCACGGTGCGCGTGGAGGGGTAGTTCTCGTAGCCCCAGATGCGGTCCAGGATCTCGGCGCGCTCCACCACCAGTCCGTCCTTCTCGGCCAGCAGCTTGAGCAGCATGCATTCCTTCTGGGTCAGGCGCACGCGCTCGCCGCCGGCCAGGCGCGCCTCGTAGCTGTCGAAGTTCACCTCGTGCCCGCCGAAGGTCAGCGTGTCACCCGAGGGCGGCGGCGCCAGGTACCAGGACTGCCGGCGCAGCATCACGTCGATGCGGGCCAGCAGTTCGCGCATGCTGAAAGGTTTGGTGAGGTAGTCGTCGCCGCCCAGTTCCAGGCCCAACAGGCGGTCGCTCTCCAGGTCCTTGGCCGTGAGGAAGAGGATGGGCAGCCGGGCGCCCTGCTCGCGGGCTCGGCGGCAGACCTCGAAGCCGTCCAGCCCCGGCAGCATCACGTCCAGCAGCACCAGCTCGGAGCCGGCCTCGAGGATCACGCGCAGCGCCGTGTCTCCGTTGTCCACCACGCGGCACTCGTGCCCGGCGGCCTCCAGGTTCAACTGCAGTGCCTCGGCGATGTGCTCCTCGTCCTCCACGATGAGTATGCGCGCCATCTCAGGCCTTTCGCTTGCGCTGCAGGGGCAGCACCACGGTGAAGCGGGCTCCGCGGCCGGGACCGTCGCTCTCGGCGATCACCCGGCCCGCCATGGCCTCCACGAATTCCCGCACAAGGTACAGACCCAGGCCCGTCCCCTTGGTGCGGCGGGTGAGCTCGTTGCCGCCGCGGTAGAAGCGGTCGAAGAGCCGGCGGCTCTCTTCGGCGTGAAAGCCCACGCCCTGGTCGGCGACCCAGAACTCGGCCCAGTGGCGCTGCATGCGCAGCCCCAACCGCACGGCGCTGGCCTTGGGCGAATACTTGACGGCGTTGTCCAGCAGGTTGCCCAACACCAGGTCCAGGGCCTCGGGGTCGGCCAGCACCCAGCCGGGCGGGAGGGCGCCGTCCAGCCCCTCTTCCAGGATCAACTCGCGGTCGTGGGCGCGCAGGCGGGCCCGCAACGCCTCCACCCGCTCTCCCAGCCAGGCGCCCAGCTCCAGCTGCTGGGGTTCCAGGCGCATGTCGCGGGCTTCCAGCGCCCGGGCGCGCAGGATCTGCTCCACCAGATTGGACAGGCGGTCCGTCTCCTCGCGGATCACCGCCGCCCCGCGCAGCCGGGCCTCGGGCTTGATGGTCTCGTTCTCCAGCAGCTCGGCATAGAGGCGGATGGAGGTGAGGGGAGATTTCAGCTCGTGGGTCACGCCGCTGATGAAGTTGGACTGCTGGCGCACAGCCTCGCTGAGTCGCTGGTGCGTGTTGATCTGCACCCAAATTCCGGCCAGCAGCAGCAGCGTGAAAAAGGCGCCCTCCAGCAGGAACATGCGTGTGCGGCGGTTGTGCTCCGCCCAGGCCAGACGAATGGCCGCGCTGCCTACGACCGGGCTCAGGCCCGTGACGGACTCCTCGGCGGCCATCAGCGAGAGTCCGGGAAAGCGCGCCAGCAGCCGGGTCTGTTCCGCCGGGCTGAGCGGCCGGCCCACGGCCTGCAGTTCGCGCTCGGCCAGGCTGGCCCGCTCCTCCAGGACGCGCAACTCCAGGTCCCGGCGGCGCCCGCCCTCCCCCACCTGGTACACCATCCACCAGACGGACTGAGCCAGAGCCAGCACCATGATGCCCACGGAGATCACCAGGGGAATGCGCTGCCGGACCCGCCCACTCTTGATCAAGACCGCCTCCTCTTCTGCTGGAAGCATATCACCTGCAACGGGATGGGGCAAGACCGCCCGGTGCCAGGCCGGTGCCAGACCAGTGCCAGGCCGGTGCCAGGCCAGTGCCAGGCCGGTGCCAGGCCAGTGCCAGACCGGTGCCAGACCGGTGCCAGGCCAGTGCCAGGCCAGTGCCAGGCTAGTGCCAGGCCGGTGCCAGGCCGGTGCCAGACCAGTGCCAGGCCAGTGCCAGGCCAGTGCCAGACCGGTGCCAGACCGGTGCCAGGCCAGTGCCAGGCCGGTGCCAGGCCGGTGCCAGACCAGTGCCAGACCGGTGCCAGGCCGGTGTCAGAGCACCGTCCAGCCGTCCACCCACCCGCCCGTTCCAGATCCAACGCGGACGGGGATTGTCCACCGCCGGGGACACAATCGCCGGGGCGCCCGAGGTGGAGCTTCCTGCCTTGGTTGATAGATTGCGCCCCCTGTCCAACCCGGGAGACACCATGTCCTACAAGGCCCTCGACTTCTATTCCTTCGATTCACTGCTCCGCGAGGAGGAGCTGGCCGTGGCCCTGGAGGTGCGCCGCTGGGTGGGCGAGCGCTTCCTGCCGCTGGTGTCCGACTGCTTTGAGCAGGACCGCTTCCCGCTGGAACTCGCCCGGGAGATGGGCGCGCTGGGGCTGTTCGGCGCCACGCTGGACGGCTGGGGCTGCGCGGGCCTGAGCCACACGGCCTACGGCCTGATCAATCGCGAACTGGAGCGCGGCGACAGCGGCCTGCGCAGTTTCCTCTCCGTGCAGAGCGGGCTGGTCATGTACCCGATCTGGCGCTTCGGCAGCCGCGAGCAGCAGGATCACTGGCTGCCGCGCCTGGCTCGGGGCGAGGCCATCGGCTGCTTCGGGCTGACGGAGCCCGACCATGGCAGCGATCCTGGCGGGATGGAAACCCGGGCCGAGGACAAAGGCGACCACTATCTGCTCAACGGCGCCAAGATGTGGATCACCAACGGCAGTGTGGCCGACGTGGCCGTGGTCTGGGCCAAGCTGGACGGCGCGGTGCGCGGCTTTCTGGTGGAGCGCGGCACGCCGGGCTTCACGGCGCCGCTGCAGAAGCACAAATTCAGCCTGCGGGCCAGCGTCACCAGCGAACTGGTCTTCCAGGATGTGCGCCTGCCCAAGTCGGCCCTCTTGCCCGGCGTGGAAGGGCTGAAGGGTCCCCTCTCGTGCCTCAACCAGGCGCGCTACGGCATCGCCTGGGGAGCCGTGGGCGCCGCCCAGGCCTGCTTCGACGAGGCCCTGCAGTACCAGCAGGAGCGCCGCCAGTTCGACCGGCCGCTGGCCTCCTTCCAGCTGCAGCAGGCCAAGTTCGCCGAGATGCTGACGGCCATCACGGCGGCCCAGGCCATCGCGCTGCGGCTGGGTCAGCTCAAGGACGAGGGCAAGGTGACGCCCGCGCAGATCAGCCTGGCCAAGCGCCACAACGTGGCTATGGCGCTGGACGTGGCGCGCAGCTGTCGGGCCATGCTGGGGGCCAACGGCATCAGCCTGGAGTACCAGACGGGGCGGCACATGCTGAATCTGGAGAGCGTCTACACCTACGAGGGCACACACGACATCCACACGCTGGTGCTGGGTCAGGCGGTGACGGGAATCGCCAGCTACTCCTGACCGCCGCGCCAGCAGCTCCGCAGGCGGTGGCGGATCAGGTCGCCCGGGTCAGGACAGCCAGGAAGAGCGGGTACTCGCGCCCGCCTTTGTGCATGATGAAGACCGTGCTGAACTCGGCCTGGACAAAGCCCGCCTGCCGAGCCCATTGCTCGAGCTCCCGGCGTTCAAAGCCCTGATGGCCCGTGAATTCGGGACCATGAAAGCCACCGTCCTCGGAATCCAGATCCACGATGAACAGCCGGCCGCCCGGGCGGAGGGCCGCGTGGCAGCGGCCCAGGGCAGCGGGCACGTCCACGAGATGATGCAGCGTCATCTGCGTGTAGAGCAGGTCGAAGGCCGCAGCCGGCGGCGCTTCGTGCTCCAGGTCCAGCGGCAGCACGCGCATCCGCCCGCCCGCGCCGAGTTGCCCGATCTTTTCCTGCAAGACTTCAAGCATGCCGGCGGAATTGTCCGCCAGCGTGACCTCGCCCAAAAGCGGTAACAGGGCGAAACTGAGCGCGCCCGTGCCGCAGCCCAGTTCCAGCGCCCGCAAACCGGCTCCCGTCCCCAGGTGGGGCCGCAGGGCCTCCGCCACGGCCCGGGTGCGCGCCTGGCGCTGGAGATCCTCATCCCAGTCCCGGGCCTGCTCGTCAAACTCCGACTTCATGCCAGGGTCCTTTCTCAACTCTGTGCGCCGGCGCGCGTGGGAAACCAGCGATCCTTGAGTGCCAGGAAGCGCTTCTCAAACCACTCGTAGCTGGCGGCGCTGACGGCGATGGTCAGCGCCAGCATGAGCAGGATCCGGCCGGGTCCGGGCGCGCTGTGTCCGCAGGCGCGGTTGGTCAAGGCCATCAGCGGGTAGTGGAAGACGTAGAGCCCGTAGCTGATCTTCCCCAGGTACTGCAGCGGCGCCAGCGCGAACAGGCGCGGCAGGAAGGCCCCGCGGCGCAGGGCGTGCAGCACCAGGCCGCAGGCGACGGCCAGCGCCGAGTAGCCCCAGACGGCCTGGCCGGCCTGGCCCATGAAGGCCGGATACCCCAGGCTGGTCCAGGCGGGGAATCCTGCGGGCACCCCGGCGAGCAGACCCAGGCCCAGCACGGCGCCCAGCCCGGCCCAGGGAGACCAGCTGGGCAGCGCCTCCCGGCGCAAGGCCAGCCAACCGCCGATGGCGAAGGCGTCCAGGGAGGACCAGGGCAGCAGGTAGACCACCAGATCCGGCCGGCCGCCGGGTCCCCCCAGCCAGCCCGCGCTCGCCAGCGCCCAGGTCAGACCCCGCAGCAGGGGGCCGGCCAGCACGATACCCAAAAGCGCGCGGCGCGTGTGCCGGGCAGGCACCCACCAGAGGAAGAGGGGCCAGACCAGATAGAACTGCTCCTCCACTGCAAGGGACCAGAAGTGCGAGAGGATGGTGGAGTGCGGAATCACGTCGGCGCTGGCGGCGGCGTGGAAGAAGTTGTAGGCGTAGCCCGCCGCCCAGGGCCACTCGCGCAGGAAGAGCGGCAGGGCCGCGTCCCGGCTCAGACCCAGCCCCAGCAGCAGCAGCGCGGCCAGTCCGGCCAACCCCAGGTAGGCGTAGTAGAGCGGGAAGATCCGCAGGGCGCGCCGGCCGTAGAAGTGCAGGAAGTACTCGCGGCGTGGCAGCCCCGCCTTCATCTTCAACAGGATCGGCGTGAGCAGGAAGCCGGACAGCACGAAGAAGGCCAGCACGCCCAGATAGCCGCAGTCCAGCCAGCCGGCATGAAACAGGAAGACCGCCAGGAAGGCGAAGAACCGGAAGCTGTCCAAGGACCGCATCATGGGGCGGCCGAGGCCCGGGCCGGGCGGGGGGCGCCGGGGCTCACGGCGCCCCCGCGGGCGCACCGTGCCGCACGCGCATTTCGTCCAGCAGGGCCAGCCAGTCCCTGCGCAGCTCGGCGCCCTCCACCACCACGTTGGGCACCCAGGTCAGCAGGTAGCGCAGCAGCGGGTCGCTGTCGGCGTAGGCAATCTCCATCAGCAGGGTGCCGTCGGGCTCTTCGCGCGTGTCCGGCCATGCGTGCTCCCGGGCCAGGCGGGCCAGCGGGCCGGTCAGGCGGGCCGTGGTGCGCCGGGCCCCGTCCTCTGGGTAGATGCTCGCCCGGGCCAACCGCTCGGCCGGGGGTTCGGCGAAGCTCTCGTCCTGCACCAGCAGTTCGGCGATCCGGTCCAGCCGAAAGATCCGCTCGGCGTTCAGGTCGCGGTCCAGCGCCTGCAGATACCAGAGCCCGCCCTCCTGGAAGGGCCGCCAGGGTTCCACCAGCCGCGGCCGTAGCCGATCGGAATTGCGGCTGTAATACCAGATGCGCAGCAGACGCCGCTCCCGGCTGGCCAGCAGCACGCGCTCCAGCAGGGCGGGGTCCAGCGCCGGATCCGCCTGGGCGCCCACCTGTTGCCGCAGCCGCTCGGCCACGCCGGGCTCCGCCCCCGCCAGGCCACCCTCGATGCGCGTCAGCAGGGCGTCCAGATCCAGTTCGCGACCCAGCCCGGCGGCCGCCAATTGCGCGGCGCCCAATCGCAATGCCAGCAGTTCCGGCGGAAGCAGCCGCACCACCTGTTCGAAGAGCCCGCCCGTGTGCACCCAGAGCCGGCCGCCCTCCTCCCAGATGTCCAGCAGCTCGCCCTCGTCGTGATCGCCCCAGGCCAGGGCGCTGGCGCTCTGCACCAGCTGGAAGAGCTGCGCGCGGCTCAACTCCAGCTCGGCGCAGGCCTCTTCCACGGGCCGGCCGTCCAGCTTGGCCAGGCGGGGCAGCAGGTTGAGGATCTGCCGCAGATCCAGATTCGCGCTCATGCGGACCTCCCCGCGCCCCGAGACTGGTCCAGCCAGTCCGCCAACTTCTCCTGCAGCGCCGCCGGCCCCCGCAGCCAGGCCTGGCGGCCCCAGCCCAGCAGCCAGCGGAAAAAGGCCGCCGGATCCTCCACGGGCAGGGTCGCGCGCAGACGGCCGTCCACCAAGCGCTCCAACCGGCAGGGGGGCGTGACGCTGAGCAGCCCGCGCTCCACCAGTTCGGCCACCGCCGGCTCAAAGTCCACCACGGCGTCCGGCCCTTCGCCCAACCCCACCTCCCAGGCCGCGAGCCCCGTGGATTCGATCTCCGCCGGCGCCGGGCGGGCCGGTACCGCGGTCAGCTCGAGCCGGCGCATGCGCCGCAAGAGGAAACTGCGCGGTTCGCCGCGCAACTCGCAGTGGGCGCGCAGCAGCCAGGTGCCGCGCCAGGCCAGCAGGCGCCAGGGATGCACGGTGCGCGGCTCCGGCCGGTCGTGGTGCAGACCCTGGTACTCGAAGCGCAGGCAGACGCCGCGCTCCAGGGCGCTGAGCACAGGCTCCAGCGCGCTGAGGTCGTCCTTTTCGCCCAATGCGGGAAGGGGCGGCAAGCGCCGGCTGACGGCCTCCTCCACCGGGGCGCCGCTGCGGGCGGAGAGCAGCTTGTCGCGGGCGGAGCGCACCCAGTCGCCGAAGGGAAACTCCGGCCGGTCCATCAGCGTGTCGCAGACCGCCAGCAGGCCGCGCTGCTCGGCGGGGCTCAGGCGCAGGCCGCGGGCGAAGACCTCCCGGCGGTCCAGCAGGTAGACGTAGCGCAGGTTGCCGTCGTCGGTCAGGCCCTCCTGTTCCACGCAGCGCAGCGGCAAGCCCAGCTCGCGCAGCACGGCGCGATCGCGCTGGAACTTCTTGCGGCCGGATTCCCCCCGGCCGTAATCCGGAATGTCCGCCTGGATCTCCTCCAGCGTGCGCCCGAAATGATGGGCGTGGAGGTAGGCGGTCAGGGTGAGTTGTCGTTCCTGGGGCTTCATCGCTCCACCTGGTTGCGGCCTGTCGGGCGTGGGATTCCCCTGCCGTCGACCCGTGCGCCGACCGTCTTCAAGAGAACATCCCGTGCCGCCGGCGCAGGTAGAAGAAGATGGCCATGAGCTGTTGCTTGGGCATGCGGGCGAACTTGTCCTCTTGGCCAAGATAGACGCTGGACAGGCTGCGCACCAACTCTTTCTTGGTGGCGGGCACCCACAGTTCGGGTTGCGGAAACATCGGCTCCTCCGGGTTGAACGCCGGCAAGTAGCCGGGGGGGTGGGACATTTCCATTCCCGGTGGGCCCCAACGAAAGACGGCGCCGCAGCGCCGTCTTTCATCATGTCGGATGCGGGTCCAGCTAGAAGGCCAGGTTGACTCCCGTGCTGATGGCCGGATAGGCCGCCAGACTGTAGTCGATGTTCCAGTTGACGATGCCCAGCCGCGCGTTCAGGCCCAGGGTCAGGCGCGAGGTATTCTCGCTCTCCAGGTCCAGGCTGATGGGCTGGGTCACGGGTCCGGCGGGCGTGTCCACGATGAAATCGTAGGAGACCTTCATGCTGGCGTTCTCCAGCATGAAGCCGGCGTAAGGCGTCAGGTTGAGGAAGCGCCAGCCCAGGGTCTTGCTGGCGTTGACGCCGAAGGCCGTGGACGAGCACTCGAACAAGTCGCCCACCTTCATGTTCTGGGTGAAGAAGCTGGCCGAGACGTCCACGGGCAGTTTCATGTCCAGCCAAACCATGGGGTTGTGCTGGATGCCGAAGCCCAGGTACTTGAATTCGCCCAGGTCCTGGTCGATCTCCACCGCCGGCAGATAGCGCAGCGTGAACTGGGTGCCGTAGACCGTGCCCAGGGTCAGCTGCGGGGCCATCAGCGGCATGAGGTTGATGTCCGCCAGGTCGCCGAAGCCGCCGAAGGGCAGCTTGACGTCGGTGGCCGGCACCACGTATTCCTCGCTCAGGTAGGACAGGGTGTCGCCGCCGTACGCGACCGTCACGCTGTCCGTGGCCGCGCCGATGACCGTGGCCCCGGAGATTCCCACCCGGTAGGCGTCCGCCGTGATCTGGTCGATCAGGTAGTCCTCGAGGCCCGGGATGCTCTCGAAATCCGGGCTGTCGGGCTGATCGGCCCAGTAGTCCAGGATCATGGCCGCCTCGTCGTCACTGAAGCGGAAGGAGCCCTCCACGTCGAAATGGGTGGCGTCGTCCGGGAAGAAGGAGCCCATCGCCACGAAGCCGGCTTCGAAGTTGAAGCCCAGTTTGACGGCTTTGGGCGCTCGGTGGAACCAGCCGCTGTTGAGGTTGGCGCCGAAGGAAGAGGAGACCGGGGCCAGGTACTGCGCGGCCGCATCGCCGGACAGCTGGTTGAGGGTTTCCTCCAGGCTGGCCTCCTCCTGGGCGGCAGAGGGGCTGGGCAGTACGAAACAGAGCAGGGCAAGTGCCGCGAGCTTGGTGCCAAGGTCAGATCGCATGGGTCCTCCTGATGACTTTCCTTCCATATCGGCAGGTTGGAGGGGCGAAGTGGAGTCGTGCCGAATCGGGACCACAGAAAAGGGACCCGTTGCCGGGTCCCTTCCAATGTCTGCTGCCGCGCCGTGCCGTCGCTATTTGTGGCGGGCGATCAGTGCCAGGATGCTCTGCTCGTTGGTCAGGCCCACCAGCTGGTCGACGGGCTGGCCGCTCTTAAACAGGATCATGGTGGGAATGCCGCGGACATTGAAGCGGGCCGCCAGGGCCTGGTTCTCGTCCACGTTCACCTTGCCGATCTTCGCGCCCAGCTCGGGCTGCGCCGCCACCTTTTCCAGCACGGGCGCCAGCATGCGGCAAGGTCCGCACCACTCGGCCCAGAAATCCACCAGCGTGAGTCCGTCGTCAATGGTGCTCTGGAAGCTGCCCTGGTCCAACTTGAGGATGCTCATGGTCTCTCCTATGCGAATTGGATTGTGTTGCAATCACGGTTGTCGTGTTCCTCTTCCACCAGCCCGGGCAGGACGCGCTCCAGGGCGGCCAGGTAGCCGGCCATGCCGCGCAGGATCAGGTCCTGCTCCTCCTGCGGAATCTGCTCCAGCAGCCGCTGGGTGATCCGGTTGGCGTGGCCGTTCTGCGTGTGCACGCGCTGGGAACCGGCCTCGGTGATCCGGATCAGGATCACGCGCCGGTCGTCGGGGGACGGTTCGCGGTGGATCAGGCCCTTGCCGCGCATCTGTCCGCTGGCGGAGTCGATCTCGTCGGAGAGCGTGTCGCCGATGCGCGTCATGCGGCTGCAGGCCACGCCGATCTCGTCGGCCAGGGTCTTCATGGATGGGTCGCGGGGCAGCGCGTCCAACTGCTCCTTGCGCAGGGTGCCGTCGTAGTAGGACGGCCGCATGCAGCGCGGCAGGTAGAGGGCCACCTCGGCCTCGCTCAGCTGGCGGTTGGCGATGCGCAGGCGAATCAGCGGCTTCTGCTGGCGGTATTGCTCCAGCAGCTGCAGAGTCTGGCACTCCATCCGACCCAGTCCGCTGCACTTCTGGCGAATGAAGTTGGTGCGGTCCGTGAGCAGGCCGAACTGGTCCATCAAGCGCTGGTACGCCTCCAGCCGTTCCGGTGCGGGGGAAATTGTTTTCATGGGTGAAATATGACGAACTGGAATTGTTGATCCAATGAAGGGTCGGCCCGCCGGGCCACTTTTCAGCTGGATTTTCCACAGGCGGCCTGGACCCAGCCCAGATAGCCGTCGCTGACCGCGGCGGGCTCCAGGGCCAGGAACTCGGGCAGTTCGTAGGGATGCAGCTGGCCCAGCCGGAGCTCCAGGTCGTCCAGGCGCTCGTCCAGCGTTTTGATGAGCAGCAGGCACTCGGGCTCCTCCTGCATCTCCCCCTCCCAGCGGTAGACCGAGACGCAGCCGGGCAACAGGGTCACGCAGGCGGCCAGTCCCTCCTCGACCAGCTGCCGGCCCAGTTCCTTGGCCTGGCGGGCGCTGCCCACGGTGGACATCACAAGTCGCAGGTCGCTCATCTTTCCCTCCAATCCGGATTGGCGTTTCCTATTTTTCCCGCAGCAAGCACTGGAGCGCGGTCATGAAGCTTTCCCACCTGTTGGACACCCGTCATGTGCTGGCCGTGGGCCAGGCGCGGGACGCGCGCGACGGGATCGAGCAGCTGGTGGGGCTGCTGGCCGCCAGTGGGGCCGTGCGCGATCCGGCCCGGGCCCTGGAGCTGGTGCTGGAGCGCGAACGCGAGTATCCCACGGGCATCGGATCCGGGGTGGCCATTCCCCACTGCAACTGCCTGGACCAGAGCGAACCGGTGGTGGCGCTGGGCCTGTTCGATCCCGGCCTGGATTTCCAGGCGCCGGACGGCCCGGCATTCCTGGTCTTCCTGCTTCTCAGCCCGTCCGGCAATTCCGGCGGGCACCTCAAGTTGCTGGCGCGGATCTCCCGGCTCGCCCGTCACGATCTCTGCGCCCGGCTGCGGCCCCGCCGCACGGCGGCGGATCTGCTGCAGGGCCTGCAGGAGGCCGAGCAGGACTTCGTCGACTTGTAGCCACCGGGTGGAGCTGGCCCCGGTGCGTCTTCCCGGCAGGCAACATACACCCGCGGCGCCGCAACCTGAACTCCGATCCGCCCACCGAGGCGCGGCCCAATGCCACAGGACCCGTCCATGACCCGTCTAACCCGCGACGAATTCCGCGACCTGGTCAGCCTGCTGCGGCCGGCGGGACGCCAAGCCGCCGGTCTGGTGCTGATCCCCGGTCCGAAGTGCTGCCAGGAATACCTGCGCGCCGGGGGCCGGCCGGAGTGGGCGCTGGTGGAGGCCGAGCGGGCGGAGGAACTGCTGAACCCTTTAGGTGGCGAAGGCACGGGTCTCGCCTCCGCCCACCTGCGCACCCTGCGGTCCCACGAGCTGGCCCGGCTGGCGGACCAGCCCAGTCCGGAGGGCATCCTGCTGGCCGGTCCGCCGCCCGCGGGTCGCTCCGCCCACTCCCCGCACATCCTGCTGGACGGCGTGCAGGATCCGGGCAACGTGGGCGCCATGCTGCGCACGGCCCTCTGGTTCGGCTTCGACCGGATCTGGCTGCTGGCTCCCTGCGCCGACCCCTGGAGTCCGCGGGGCATCCGCGCCTCCATGGGCGCCGTGTTTCAGCTGGCCGCCTGTCGCATGCTGGAGGACGAGGGCGCGCTGGGGGATTTGGCGCCGGCCCGGCTGGTGGGCCTGGACGCCCACGCCGGCACGCCGCTGGGCCAATTCGACTTCCGCCCCGACGACGTGCTGGTGCTGGGCAGCGAGAGTCACGGTCTGCGCCTCCCGGCGGCCCGGTTGGACGCCCGCCTGCGCATTCCGGGCGCCGGGCGCGCGGAGAGCCTCAACGTGGGCCACGCGCTGGCGGTCTGCGCCTGGGAACGGTTCCGCCATGCGGCGCGCTGATCCGCCGCCGGCGGTCTGGCTGATTCCCCTTCTCGCTCTGCTGATCCTGCCTTCCATGGGCCAGGGCCCCATCGGCACCCGGCTGGCCGTGCTGTTCACGGAACTGCTGCTGGGTTTGCCCATCCTGCTGGGCACTCCTCAGGAGCTGCGGCCGGGCATCCTGCCCAACCGTGCCCTGACACCAGCCTGGCGCCGGGCCCTCTGGCTGGCGCCGCTGCCGCTGGCCGTCCTCTACCAGGTCCTGCACCTGGGCGTTCAGGGCCTGCTCCCGCCGGATCCCGCCGCGGAGGCGACGCTGCGCGACCTGCTGACCCCGGGCAGCCCGCTGGAAGGCGCGCTGATTGGGTTGAGCCTGCTGGGGCTGGCACCGGTGATGGAGGAGATCCTCTACCGCGGCCTGCTGCCCTGGCTCTGGCGCCGCCACCTGGGGACGCCGGGCGCGCTTTGGGGGCCGGCCCTGCTCTTCGCCGCCTCCCACGGCAGCCTGCGGGCCCTGCCCTCGCTCTGGCTGCTGGGCCTGGCGCTGGGCTGGGCTCGGGAGCGCAGCGGTTCACTCTGGCCGGGAATGGCCCTGCACCTGGCGGTCAATCTGACGGGTTGGCTGGCCTGGCGCCACGGTCTGGGCGCCGGTTGACGAGCGCCGCGACACCGGCCGGCCGGTCGTCTCAATCGCTACCTTGGGCAGGCCGCACGGGGCGGCCAGATTCATGCAAGCGGAGGCGCGGACCTTGGAGCGCGTGCGCATCGGCTTCCTGCATCAGCGGGACGAAGTTCTCCTGCGGGTGCCGGCAGGTTGTCAGGCTCGGCTCGGCGACCAAACGCTGCGGCTGGAGGGCGGGCTGCGTGTGCGGCCGGCGGCTGTCCGGCCCGGCACGGTCCAGCCCGCGCTGAAGGTGCTGGAGTGCGCCGACGGCAACTTGCTTGAGGCAGCGCGGAGCGCCCTGGACGCGGCCGGACTTGAACCCGTCCTGCGGGATCACGCGCCCGGCGGCCAATGGGGCGCGGCGCGCGCCTGGCCCACCCGGCTGCTCTCCCTGCCCCTGGGACCGCCGGTCCCGGCGGACGCGGGCGCGCACATGTTGCGCGAACTGGCCCAGCCCGAGGATCACGCCATCCTGGCGCGCGCCCGGCTGGCCCTGGGCGAGCTCGCGGGCCGCGCGTCGCAGCTGGGACCTCCCGCGCTCTGGCACCTGCGCGTGCCCGTGCGCTGTCGCTGGACGGTGACGCCCCCCGCCGGCGGTCTGGCCCTGCAGGTGGAGGGCGAGGCGGTGGAGCGACTCACGTCCGCGCCGCTGCGTCTCTCGCTGGCACCCGGCGATCTGGCCGACGTGGCGGACGTGCGCGTGGGCATCGGCTTCCACTGGGACCACACGGAGAGCCTGGCCTACGAGGACACGCTGGAGATCGTCCTGGAGCCGGACGGCCGCCTGGGAGTGGTGAACGAACTGCCGCTGGAACGCTACCTGGCCAGCGTCAACTCCTCGGAGATGACGGCGGATTCGCCCCCCGCCCTGCTGCGCGCCCAGACCGTGGCCGCCCGCAGCACGCTGCTGGCCACCCGCGGCCGGCACCACGCGGGCGAACCCTTCGACATCTGTGCCGACGATCACTGCCAATGCTTCCGCGGCTCGCGCACGCTGCGTGACACATCCCTGGCCGCCGCCCGTGACACGGCCCACCAGGTGCTGGTCCACGCGGGCCAGATCTGCGACGCCCGCTACTCCAAGAGCTGTGGCGGCATCGTGGAGGCCTACGAGCACGTCTGGGAAGACCAGGCCATCCCCTACCTGCCCAGCTTCCGCGACACCTGCCGGCCGGACCCGGACTTCCGCGCGCCGCGGACGGAGGCCGACTGGCGTGAGTGGATCCAGACACCTGAAGCCGTCTGGTGCAACACCGAAGAGTTCTCCCTGCCCGCGGGCCTCGCGTTCAGCGACGGCTTCTATCGCTGGACCGTGGAACTGGGGCGCGAGGAGGCCGCCAGCCACATCCGCCGGGCCACGGGGCGCGCCTTTGGGCAGCTGCTGGAGCTGGTTCCGCTGGAGCGCGGCGCCTCCGGGCGCCTGAAGGCCCTGCGCGTGGTGACGGACCAGGGCGAGTTCGTGCTGGGCAAGGAGCTGGCCATCCGGCTGGCCCTCTCGCCCAGTTGCCTCTACAGCGCGTTGATCTGTTTCGAGTGGCGGGGCGAGCGTCTGCTCATCCACGGCAAGGGCTGGGGCCACGGGGTGGGCCTCTGCCAGCTGGGCGCCACGCGCATGGCCCTGGAGGGCCGCGACTGGCGCGAGATTCTGGTCCACTACTATCCGGGCACCCGACTGGTGTTCATCGTTTCCGAGGAGATCCTGTGATACACGAGAACATCCTGTCCCTGACGGCCAACACGCCGCTTGTCCGGCTGAACCGGGTCTGCGCCGATCTGGCACCCACCTTCCTGGCCAAAGTGGAACGCGTCAGCCCCACGGGCAGCATCAAGGACCGGGTGGCCGTGGCCCTGGTGGAGGAACTGGAGCGCACGGGCCGCCTGAAACCAGGCGGAACCGTGGTGGAGGGAACCAGCGGCAACACGGGCATCGGCCTGGCCATGGTCTGCGCCCAGCGCGGCTACAAGTGCGTCATCGCCATGCCGGAGAAGATGAGCATGGAGCGCGAGTTGATGCTGCGGGCCTTTGGCGCGACGGTGATCCGCACGCGCACGGACCTGCCGCACGACCATCCCGAGAGTTACGCAGGCGTAGCCGAGCGCATCGCCCGGGAGACACCGGGCGGAGCCCTGGCCGGCCAGTTCACCAGTCCGGCCAATCCGGATTGCCACTACCGCCTGACGGGGTCCGAGATCTGGCGGGACACGGAGGGCCGGGTGGACGCCTTCGTGATGGGCATGGGCACGGGAGGCTCCATCAGCGGCGCCGGCCGCTTCCTCAAGGAGCGGAACCCGGCCGTCCGCATCGTGGGCGCGGAACCCCAGGGCAGCAGCCTCAAGTGCTTCTTCGACACGGGCGAGATGATCGAGGGCGAGATCTACCAGGTGGAAGGCATCGGCAACGACTATGTGCCCCAGACCCTGAACCTGGGCGTGGTGGACGAGATGCACTACGTCAGCGACGCCGAGAGCTTCTACTGGGCGCGCCGGATCGTCCGCGAGGAGGGCATTCTGGTGGGCGGCAGCAGCGGCACGATCCTGGCCGCGGCACGCCGCGTGGCCCGCGGAATGACCCGCGACCAGGTGATCGTGGTGGAGCTGTGCGATTCGGGCGAGCGCTACCTGAGCAAGTTCCTGGACGACGGCTGGATGCGGGCCAACGGCTACGACCTGGACGCCACCTTTGATTGATCTCGTCAGGCGCGCGGGACCGCCAGGCTGAGCCTGGCGGTCCCGCGCGTTTGGTTGTCACCCACCCCGAACACGAGGATTCTATTCCTCCCCTCCGCCCCCGCCGGGCCCACCTTCCCACCCACCCGCACTCCACCTTGGTCCCCGCAATTGGGAAAGGGTGGCCGCGTGACACAGGTCGAAGAATCCACATCCGGTGAGCCTCTGTGGCGCTCCAGAGGCTACCTGCCCCACCTGGAGTCCCACGCGCTGATCCAACACGTGGTCTTTCATTTGGCGGACGCCGTCCCCGGCGAGATTTGGGCGGCGCTGGCTTCGGACATGGCGTTGTCGCCCAGCTACTCCCGCCATTTGGCCACGTCGCGCCCCTGGCAGGACCTGCTGGATCAAGGCCTCGGCTGTTGCCTGTTGGCCGATCCCCGGGCCGCCGGCCTGGTGCGGGACGCCCTCCTCTACCATGACGGGACGAGGGTTCAGCTGCTGGCCTGGACAGTCATGCCCAACCACGTCCACGTGGTGTTGCGCACCCTGCCGCCGTGGTCCTTGGCCAAGACCGTCGCATCTTGGAAAGCGTGGACGGGAAGTCGCCTGGCGGCCCTGGCTCGCAGCCAGGGGCGGGCCGGCGCTCTGGGCCCTGCCAACCGGGTGTGGGCGCGGGAGTATTGGGACCGTGCCATGCGCACGGAAGAAGACCTGGCCCGAACCGTGTGGCACGTCCAGCGTGACCCCGTGCGGGCGGGGCTGGTGGAGCGAGCCGGGGATTGGCCATGGGGAAGTGCGGGGGCGGGGCTTGGCGGTCCGCCAGGCTAAGCCTGGCGGACCCGGCTGAACCTAAGGCTCGACCTGTGGCGAGATTCGACAAGGGTCAAAAGCAGCAGCGATTGCGGCCACTCTCCTTGGCCTTGTAGAGCAGCGTGTCCGCCTGCTTGAGCAGGTCCTGGGGCGAGTCGGCTCCGCGCGTTCCATCGAAAGCCGCCAGACCCAGGCTGATGGTGATGTCCAGCCCCTGGTTTGGTTTGTAGCGGAAGGACTCCACGGCGATGGCGCGCCGGATCTTTTCGGCTGCGATCCGCGCGGCGTAGAGCCCGGTTTCCGGCAGCAGCACGACGAACTCCTCGCCGCCGTAGCGCACGGCCACGTCCGACCCGCGCAACAGGTTTTGCAGCCGCTCGCCCAGTTCGCGCAGGATGCTGTCCCCCTGCAGGTGGCCGTAGGTATCGTTGACCTTCTTGAAGTGGTCGATATCGATGATGATGCAGGACATGGGCCGCTTGTAGCGCCGGCAGCGGCTGAACTCCCGGGCGAAGAAATCCTCGAAGTAATGGCGGTTGTAGAGGCCGGTCAACTCGTCGATGCTGGCCATGCGCTGCAACTTCTCGTTGGCCTGCTTGAGCCCGTGGGCCAGCTGCTCGGCCCGCTTCTGGGCCGCCAACAGTTCCCGGTTGAGCTGTTCATAGGTCTTGTTGAGTTGGGTCAGCTCCTGATTGGCCATGTCGAGGATTTCGGTGTAGCTCTTCAGCCCACGAATCTCCAGCCCGTACTGCTGGGCCACGTCCATCACTTCGTCGCGGATGGAGCGGAAGAAGCGGTCCACCTCGCTGGCGTTCATGTCGATCAGCCGACCGGCTTCCACCTTGAAGTCCTGGATCGCAACGCCCTTGTTGGGGCTGTAGAAGATACCGGCCGCCTGGCGGGCCAGGTGCGTGATCTCGCAGATCGCCCGGATGTCTTCGGGCTCCTCCTCGCTGCCAGCCAGGTCGTGGTGATACAACACCGGCCGCGACAGCAGGTCGGGAATGTCCCAGCGCTCCAGCAGGCACTGACCCAGCCGTTCGTGGGACACCTCGAAGTCCGTGACCTCGCTGAGCACGATGTCCTGGCCTTTTTCCAGCTCCTCGCGGATCACCCGGGCATAGGGATCGCCGTGGAGCTTGAGCTGGGCCAGCATGCCGATGTCCATCAACAGGGCCGCCATGAAGCTCTCTTCCAGATGCCGGTTCTTCAGCACCTGGGCGATTTTGCGGGCCGTCACCGCGGAGAACAGGCTGCGCTCCCAGATCAGGCGCAGATCGCGCAGTGCTTCGCCGGCGTGGACCATCACGTCCACCACGCTGGCGGAGAGCACCAGGGTCTGCACCGTGTCGAATCCCAGCATGACCACAGCCTTGTGGATGTTGGTCACTTGGTGGGGCAGGCCGTAGAAGGCCGAGTTGACCACTTTGAGGATGCGCGAGGAAAGGGCGGGGTCGGCGCTGAGCAGGTCCCCGATCTGGTCGGCCTGGGTGGAGCCGCCCTCGATCAACTGCATGATGGACGCCACCACCGGGGTCAGGGTGGGCAGGTCGTCAATCCGGTCAATCAGGACATGGGGATCCGTCGTCCTGTTGTGGCGCGGGTTGAAAGAGGCTGATTGTGCTGCGTCCAAAAGCCTTTTCCCTCAACAAGATCAACCCCTCGGCAAGCGGCTTCACGTGGCGGGGGTGTTCCACCGCCAGCAGGCCCGCCTCTTCCAGGATATCGGCACCTGCGAGGGCGCTCATCAATCGAATGTAGTCCGTGCTGTCATAAGGGGGATCCACGAAGACCAGATTCCAGCGGCGCAGGTGCCGGCGCTTGAGGAACGCGAACACGTCCAGCCGCAATACGGTCCCCGCCGAGCTCTCTCCCAGCAGCTTCAAGTTGTGTTCCACCAAGCGGATGGCCCCGGGCGCCTGATCCACGAAGGTCACGTGGCCGGCGCCCATGCTCAGCGCCAACAGCCCGAGCCCGCCGCAGCCCGCGTAGAGATCCAGGACCTCCGCCTCGGGAAAGCGCTCGCGCAGGACGTTGCCCAGCCAGTCGCGCATGCGTCCCGTGGTGGGCCGGATGCGTTCGTCCGGCGGAGTCTTGAGCTGGCGCCCCTTGTGCCGCCCGAAGAGGATCTGCATCAGCGCACGCTCCCCGGCCCGGCTGGCCGGGCGGGAAAGACGGTCACCAGCCAGCCCGTGGCTGCGCCCCGGCTGTCCTGCGCTCCGAAATGCCAACGCGTGGTCTGGCCGGAGTCGTCCGTCCGCCGCCGCTGCAACATCAAGCGCGCCGGGGCTTCGCGCAGGCGGGGCGCCAGGTCACCCAAGCGGGCCAGAGTCAGGCGCAGCACCGGCCGGGTCGGATCCTCGGCCAGCAGGCCGCCGCTCAGCGGCTCGTCCAGTTGCAGCCAATAGCCGCTCCGGCCTACGCGCGTGGCCCGGGCGGGTCGGGTCAGCACGTCGCGCAAATTGACTTCCCCGCGCCGTTCCGTCCGCACCAGGGCGCCGGCGGCGTCCAGCACCAGATAGTCGGGCAGGCGCTCCTCGCCGGCGCCCAACTCGCCCAACAACGCGGTCCAGGCGGCCAGCGCCGGGCCCGCCGCAGGCGTGACCATCGATGCGCGACCTGCGGGCAGACTGTCCGCCACCGTCGGCTGCAGCGCCGCGCGCAGGCTGTCCGTCCCCGCGGCCGCTGGCGCTGGAATCCGGACTTGTGGCTCCGGGGCCGGCCGGGTGAGCGTGAACAGGATCCCGGCGGCCGCCAGAATCAATCCCACCCCGCCCAGAACGAAGAAGCGCTTCCAGGGCGTCACGGGCTCATAGCGTTCCAGGGAAAGGGCCTCCAGGTGGGCCTGGGCCCGCGCCAGTTCCAGCCGGAAGCCCGCGCCGCTCTCGCCGGCCGGCACCACTTCCGCCAGAATCAGGCCCAACTCGTCCAATAGAGTCCGGCAAAAGTGGACCAGGCTCTGGCGGACGGCCACGATGAGCGTCTCGGAACCCTCGTTTCCCGCCGTCTCGTGGAAGTCGAAGTAGTACTGCTCCACGGCTTCGGGAGCGTTGTTGTCGATCTCCCAGGCCACCTGGTGCAGAGGCTGCGCCAGTTCTTCCAGCCCTGTGTGGGGCAGGCGCAGGCAGACCAGTCCCCAATTCAGCGGCAGGGCCAGTCGGACCCGGCTGCCGGCTGCCGGCAGGGCCGGACCCGCCTCTTCGCGCAGGTGTTCGGCCAGCAGGCGGGCCAGTTCGCCGGTTTGAATCAGGCGGGAGTGAACCTGGTAGGCAAGAGGAAGCTCCACGACCCCATCGGGGCCGTGGAGCAACATGCGGTCTTCAAGCAGGGTAGCATCAACCAATTGGTTGATCACTCCCACGATTTGGTGCCGTTGTAGATTTGCCCGTGGTTCGCGGGCGGATTCACTTCGAAGATCCGCTTCCAACCGCTCTGGAAGGTCTCGGTGCCGGTGATCGGGCTGACCACGGCCATGCCCACGGTGTCGATTTGCACGGGCTCAAATGCACCCTGCAGTTTCACGCGCTGGACCAGGCCCTGGACGCCGGCGTCCTCCAGCAGCTTGCTGAAGGCGTCCGCCGCGTGGCCCTGGAATTCGGGGAAGAGGATTTCCCCGCGCTTGGCATCGGAGGTGTAGAAGTCGAGGGAGTCCAACCCGGCGATCTGGCTCTGCTCCGCCGCGGCGGCCAGCGCCATCCCGGGCTTGATTTTCGGCAGCACGGCCAGGGTTTCGCGCACGGTGATGCTGGTCTTCACGTCGTCGGGAATGCGGTATTGGGTGTCGCCGGCCTTCATGGCGCTGTCCGCCATGGCGCCGAAGATCGCGCCCAAGGCGCCGGAGGCCTGATCGCGCAGGGCGCCCAGGAAGGCCTGCTTCTGCGCCAGTGTGGTCAGCGGCTCGCCCGCGCCGTCCACGGTGAAGCCGTAGCTGCCCTTGTATTTGAACTTGCCCACATGCTTGAGAACGAAGGGCTTGCCCGTCGTGGGACAAACGCCAATCTCGGTCAAGGGCAAGCTCAGGCTGTAGGATTTGACGGGCTGCTTGACGGTTTGGCCCGGCGCAAAGAAGCTGCCGTCCGCGCGCGGAATGAAGGTGCCCTGGGTGGAGGCCCACAAATCGCGACTCAACTCGCCGGCCTTGCGCTTGATCACCGTGATGGGAAATTCCGAATCCAGGCAGAGGGTGTCCGAGCCGATGCCAGCGAACAGGGGCTTCATCTGACCCCAGATCCGGTATTGATAGATGGTCTTGGCCGTGCCGTCGGCGCCCAGCGCCTGCCGGGAGCCCAGATCCTTCACCTCGAAGCTGGCGATCCGCATGGTGTCTTCCAGCGTGATCAGCAGGCTGTCCCGGATCAGGGTCTGCAGCTGGACCAGCCGTGCCTCTTCCTGGGCCGAGCGGTACTCGACCTTCAGCAGATCCTCGCGCTCCGCCAGCAGGTTCATGTTCTGCTTGGGTTCGATTTCGAAGTGCGCGGGCTCGGCGTCCACGCGGGCCGTGTCCAGCACGGCGACGATCTCTTCGATGGACTTGGGAAAGTGCTTCGTGAGGAAGAAGTAGAGATTGCCCGCGTTGTACAGGTTCTCCATGCGCTGCCGCGCGAGGACCTCATCGCGCCCCTGCTGCTTCCATTGCTGGTTGGGGGAATAGATGGAGTAGATCAGGATCACGATGAGGGCGGCGATGATCCCCTTGAGGACCCAACTGCCGCTTGAGGGCTTCTGCACGGACGCCATGGGCGCTCCTATCATTTGGCGCCGGGTTCGGCGGCAGGGGTCTCTCCTGGCCCCCGCTCCTTCCCGGGCACACTGCTGTCATCCGCAACCCGCACCTGGTCCCGCAGCCGCTTGAGGGTTCCGGGGCCGATTCCCTTGACTTTCAACAAGTCGTCCACCTGCCGGAAGCGCCCGTGCCGGCGACGCCATTCCAGCATGGCGCCCACTTTGGTGGGGCCGATGCCGGGCAGATCCAGCAGCGCCAGGCTGTCCGCCCGGTTCAAATCCAGCGGGCCCGTACGAAGCACCGGCTTGGGTCCGGCAGCTGCGGGTTGACCGCTGTCCGCCGGCGCGCTCTGGAAGACGCGCACGCCCTGCTGGACGAAGGCAACGTCCTGGCGGTTCAGCGTCACCGGACGTTCCGGCTCGCGCCAATAGCGCCAGCCAAGCACCAGATAACCGGCCGCAATCAGAGAAAAAAGCACGGCCAGACTGGAGCGTTCCGCAGGTGTCAACAACGGTTTCAAAACTACCAATCCCGGCTTGAACATGCGCTGTCAGCCGAAGATGTGGCTCATCACCTTTTTGAAAAAGCCCTTGCCCGAGCCGGTGGGCGAAATTTCCGGCAGGCCGGCCAGTTTCTCGAACAGCGTGCGCGCTTCGGTCCCCAAGGTCTGCGGAGTGTACAGGTGCACGCGCACCAACTGGTCGCCCTTGCGCCCGCCCCGACCCGGCACGCCCTGGCCGCGCAGGCGCAACGTGGTGCCGCTCTGGGTGCCCGCCGGCACTTTCAGGTTGACTTCGCCGCCCAGAGTGGGCACCCGCAGCTCGCCACCCAGGGCCGCCAGCGGGATGGGGATGGCGAACTCCAGCAGGATGTCGTCCCCCTGGCGCTCAAACTGATCGTGCTCGATCTCCTTGAGAACCACCACGATGTCCCCGCGCGCGGTCCCCCGTGGGCCGTGATTGCCCTGGCCGCGCAGGCGGATGTAATTCCCTTCCTCCACGCCGGCGGGAACCTTGATCACCACCGTGGTCTCGCCCTTTTCCAGTCCCGTGCCGTGGCAGGTGCGGCAGGGGTTGCGCACCACCTTGCCTTCGCCGTGGCAATTCTGGCACATGACGATGTTCTCGATCATGCCCAGGAAGCTGCGCGTCACCTGGCGCACCCGGCCCTGGCCGTGACAGACCGGACAGGCCTCGGGCTTGGTGTTGTCGGCCGCGCCGCTGCCCCCGCAGGTGGCGCAGGGCGTCTGGATCTTGATCTTCAGGCGCTTTTCCACGCCCAGAGCAATTTCTTCCAGGGTGAGGGGCAGCGTGAGCTGCACATCCCGGCCGCGTTCCGGCCCCTGCCGGCCGCCGCGGAACAACTCCTCGAAGCCGCCACCGCCGCCTTGGGAAAAGAAGGAGCGGAACAGGTCGAAGGGATCGAAGTCCTGGCCGCCAGCGCCCGGCCCGCCCATGTTCTGGGGGCCGGCATGCCCGAAGCGATCGTATTGGGCCCGCTTCTGTTCGTCGGACAGCACCGAGTACGCCTCGGAGACTTCCTTGAACTTCTGCTCGGCCTCGGGGTCCTTGCTCCGGTCGGGGTGGAAGTTGAGCGCCAGCTTGCGGTAGGCCTTCTTGATGTCGGCCACCGAGCTGTCCCGGGCGACGCCCAGCACCTCGTAGTAGTCGCGCTTGGTCGTGTTCACGGCTTGTTCACGACAACTTGGGCGTGGCGGATCACCGCCTCGCCGCGCCGGTAGCCGCGCACCAATTCATCCAGCACGACGTCCTCGGACTGGGCGGGATCCTGGCGCGTGGTCAGCGCCTCGTGTTGCAGGGGGTCGAAGGGCTGCCCCTTGGATTCGAAGACGCGCACGTCCACCTGCTCCAGCTGGGCATGGAATTTGGCCAGTACCAGGTCCACCCCGCGACGCAAGGCTTCGGGATCGGCCGCGCCGGTGGCGGCCTGGGCACTCACGCGCTCCAGATCGTCCAGGGCCGGCAACAGGGCCAGCACCACCCGGTCCACGGCTTGTTCGCGCACGCGCAGGGCGTCCTGCAGGGTGCGGCGTCGGTAGTTGTCGAATTCCGCCCGCAGGCGCAGCAGCCGATCCTGGCTCTGGGCCAGCTCGTCCCGCCACGGGCCCGCCTCGGGGCGCGCAGGTTCCTCCAGGGAGGGCGTCTCTTCCGTCCAGGCCTCGGCCGTGCCGTTGGTGTTCGCGCCGACCTCCGTGCCCGTCGGCCCGGCGCCACCGGACTGCGACTCGTTCAGGCCCGCGGAGGGGTCCAGGGGATGGGTTTTCTTCGCTTTGCTCATTCGCTGGTGTCCGGCTCCTTGTCTGTCTCGCGGGGAAAGCGGCTGCTGATCAGGTCCGCCGTGTACCGCACCAGGTGCATCAGGCGCGAGTAGTTCATCCGGCGTGGTCCGATGATGCCCAGGGCTCCCGTCAGGCTGCCCAGGCGATAGGACGCGGTGATCAGGCTGCAATCCGCGGCGCGCTCCTCGGTATGTTCCCGGCCGATGCGCACGCTCAGGTCTTCTCCCACCTGGCTGTTCAACAGGTGCATGATGATGTCGCGGTCTTCGTAGATCTCAAGAATGCCCCGGAAGCCGTCTTCGCGGAATTCCGGGATGTCCGGCAGATTGCGGGCACCGTCGAGGATCACGCCGTGGGTGGCGCTGGGGGCGAAGAGCCGCTCGGTGGAATCCAGGAAGAGCCGGGCGATGCCGGCGGCGTCCTTCAAGTCGCCTAGCCGGTCCTGGATGGTTTCGCGGATCTGGCGGAAGGTGAGCCCCACCAGCCGCTGCTGGATCAGCCGACCCACGCGCTGCAGGTTGGGCGGATCCACGCGACTCTCGATCTCCAGCGTGACCGTGCGGGCCAGGCCCGAAGCGACGGTGATCACCACCAGCACGCGCGTCCCGCCCAGCGGTACCAGGTCCAGGCTTTCCAGCACGCCTTCCTCGAAGGCCGGCGCCAGCACCACGCCCAGGTTGCGCCCGATGCGCGAAAGCAAGTGGGCCGTCCGATCCAGGATGGCCTCCACGTCGGGCATCAGCTCGTCCACGTTTTGCTGGATCAGTTGCCGCTCTTCGTGGGAGATCTGCTCGTGGATCATCAGATAGTTCACGTAGACGCGATACCCCACGTCCGTGGGAATGCGCCCGGCGCTGGTGTGGGGATGGGCCAGCAAGCCCTTGTCTTCGAGATCCGCCATGGCGTTGCGAATGGTGGCCGCGCTGAGATCCAGCCCATCCAGCTTGGAGAGCGTGCGGCTCCCCACGGGATTGGCCGTCATCACAAAGCTGTGGATGACATGCCGAAGCACCAGGGCTTCCCGTTCCGTCAGACCGGGAACCTGCAGGGCGGATAACACGGGCAAGGGGCCACGCAACATGGGCGAATTCGTCCTCCTCGGACCACGATTATAGAGGAATGGCCCAAGGCAGTCAAGCCCGCCGGAACTTGTTGAGGCTGAGCACCTTGCATTCCCAGACTCAGGTTGGTAAACTCAGGGCCTTTGTCAACGGAAAATCCGGATTCGGAGCAGAGTCATGAAGCGCACTTTTCAGCCCAGCAACCGCAAGCGCCGCAACAAGCACGGCTTCCGTGCCCGCATGGCCACCCCGGGCGGTCGCGCGGTGCTTTCCGCCCGTCGTCGCAAGGGGCGCAAGCGTTTGACGGTCAGTGTCTCTCGATGAGCATTTGCCGCGAAGCCGGGTCCTCAAGGACGCCAACCGGATTCGCGAACTGCTCCAGTCGGGACGCCGCCGCAACGGACGCCACCTTACGGTCTATTTGTCTCCATCCGAGCGGCCCCGGGCCGCTTTCATTGTTCCCAAGCGGTTCGGCAACGCCGTGGCCCGAAACCTGCAGAAGCGCCGCTTGAGGGAATTGTACCGTCGCCATCGGGAGCGTTTTCCGGCGGGCTCGGACATCCTGCTCTTCCTGCGGGCCGGACGGCGGGGAGATCCGGTTTCCGCGCGCCCGGCGCGGCCCGAATGGCGGGATCTGCTAAGGGATTTGGATGGGATTTTCCCCGCTGAAACTGGTGGCCCGCGGCCTGATCCGCGTCTATCAGTCTAGTCTCTCCCCCCTCTTTCCCAGCAGTTGCCGATTCTCCCCTACTTGTTCTCAATACGCACTGGAAGCCTTCGAGAAGTACGGCTTTCTGCGAGCATTAGGCAAGACAGTCTGGCGCATCCTGCGCTGCAATCCATTTTCCCAGGGCGGCATCGACCGGCCCTGAACAAGGAGTTCGCATGGAACCGGGCCTCGACAAGCGCACCATCCTGGCCTTCATCATCATCGGCCTGCTGGTTCTCTTCATGAGCACCGACACCTGGCGCCGCCTGGTGGGAATGCCCACCAGCGAAGAGTTGGCTGCCAAGCAAGCCACGGTGCAAGAGGCCCCGCCCGCGAAGGCCCCGCCGATCGCCTCGACGGCCGTCTCGGACAGCAGCGCGCTGTCCGCCCCCACACCCGCCGTGGCCGACCGGGACAGTGCCGTCGCTCCGCTGGCCGCCGTGTTCGAAGCACCGGCCCAGGAATGGCCCGAGCGAACCATTCGCGTGGAGACCGACCAATACGTGGCGGTCTTCAGCACCCGGGGCGCGAGCCTGGTCAGCCACGAGCTGAAGGGCTTGAAAAGCTACCGGGGCGACACCGTGGTCCTGCTGCAGCAGGGCTCCGGCAACTTGAGCGCCGAATTCAACCTGAACGGCCGCCAAGTGGAAACCACGGACTACCTGTTCGCCTGCGACGCGCCGGACCAGATCTCGCTGAACGGGGACCAGCAGCAGGAGTTGGTCTTCACCTACACGGGGCGCGACGGCGGACAGCTGGTCAAGCGCTACCTGCTGCGCGGCTCCAGTTACCGCATGGACGTGGGCATCGCCCTGACGGGCCTGAGCGAGCCCTTGCGGCACCACAGCTGGGGCCTGCACTGGAACAGCGGCCTGGCGCTGACGGAGTCCAGCCCCGTCCAGGACAACATGTACACCGAGGCGCTGGCCCTGGTGGGCAGCGAGCTGGAAGGCTATCGGCTGGGCCGCAAGGAGGCCGAGGCCTCGGAGACCCGCAAGGGGACCGTGCACTGGGTGGCCACGCGCAACAAGTACTTCGAGCTGGCCCTGGTGCCGCTGGACCAGAAGGCCGACGAGGTGACCTTCACGGGCCGCCAGGACAACCCCGGCGACGCGACGGCCCACGGCCACTACGCGTTCACCCTGGAGCTGCCCCTGACAGCGGAGCAGACCCTTAACTCGCGCTTCGCACTGTATCTGGGTCCGCTGCAGAAGCACGCCCTGGCCGACATGGACCCCTCGCTGCAGCAGAGCATCATGACCAAAACCAGCCTGGGCTTCATGGGCTTCATGTGGCCGCTGATCAAACCCTTCGCAGCGCTGGTGCTCTGGGTGTTCACCAAGCTGCATCTGGTGATCAGCAACTACGGCGTGATCATCCTGATTTTCTCGGTTCTGGTGAAGGTGGCCGTCTGGCCGCTGACCTCCAAGAGCCACCGCAGCATGAAGGAGATGCAGCGCATCCGCCCGCTCCAGGAGGAGCTCAAGCGCAAGTATGCCAAGAACCCGCAGAAGATGCAGGAAGAGACGATGAAGCTCTTCCGCGAGCACAAGGTGAACCCCTTCGGCGGCTGCCTGCCCAACCTGCTGCAGATGCCCCTGCTCTTCTCGCTGTACTTCGTGTTCCGAGGCGCCTTCGAGCTGCGCGGCGCCAGTTTCGTGGGCTGGATCACCGACTTGTCGGTGCCGGATTCAATCTTCACCCTGCCCTTCAGCCTGCCGCTTTACGGCAACACCGTCTCGCTGCTGGCCATCGTCTTTGCCATCTCGAACTACGTGATGATGAAGATGTCCATGACGGATCCGAACCAAAAGGCCATGATGTACATGATGCCCATCATGATGCTCTTCATTTTCAACCAGTTGCCCTCAGGGCTGACTCTGTATTATACGCTGTTTAACATCCTTTCGGCGGTCCAGCAGCAGTGGTTGACCGGTGGCCCGCTGCCTCCCGTCGCCCCCACGCCGGAGAGCCCCAAGGGGAAGAAACTCAAACTGGCCTGAGGTGCCATGCTGTCCGAAGCGCGTGACACCATCGTGGCCCTCTCCACGCCGCCTGGCGTGGGTGCGGTCTCCATCGTGCGGCTCAGCGGTCCGCGAGCCCTTTCCCTGGCCCAGCGCCGCCTGGAATCGCGCGGCGCCTCCGACGCCGTCCTGCCGCACGCGCGGGCGCGTCGGCGCTGGCTGACTCGCGCCGATGGCCGGCGACTGGATCAGGCCGTGGTTCTCGCCTTTCATGCTCCCCACAGTTACACGGGCGAAGATGTGGTGGAATTCCAACTGCACGGTTCGCCGTGGCTGGTGGAGGAGCTTCTGGCGGACCTGCGCCAGGAGGCCGCGGTGGCGGAACCGGGCGAGTTCACCCGCCGCGCCGTGGAACACGGTCGCCTGAACCTCTCCCAGGCCGAAGGGGTACGGGCACTGGTGGAGGCCCGCAGCGGACTGGCCCACAACCTGGCGCTACGCAGCCTGTCGGGGGACGCCGGCCGGCGCGTGCAGGTCCTCCTGCAGGAGCTGTTGGACCTGCTCAGCCTAGTGGAAGCGGAGCTGGATTTCGCCGAGCACGAGATTGATCCAACCCCTGTTGCTGTCTTGCGAAGCCGCGCCGGCGCGGCCATCGAGCGGCTGGAAGCCTGGCGCGCCAGTTGGCGACTGGGCCGGCTCAGCCACGGCGCCCAAGTGGTGCTGGCCGGCGAACCCAACGCCGGAAAATCCACGCTGATGAACGCGCTGCTGGAAGATTCCCGGGTCCTGGTGGACGAAGACCCAGGCACCACGCGCGACGCCATAGCGCAGGAGTTGCGCCTGGGGGACCTCTCTGTCACCCTCTGGGACACCGCCGGGCTGCGGGACAGCGAAAGTCGGGTGGAGCGCCAGGGGGTCGCCCGGACGCGCGAACTGCTGGAAACCGCGGACGTCATCCTGCTGCTGCGAGCCCCCCATCAGTCCGGCATCCCCGAATTGACGGAGCGGGCAAGCTGTCTGCCCGTGCTGACCAAATCCGATCTGGCAAATGCGGAAACGGACCGGCGCCCGGGCGAACTGGCCGTCTCTGCCCTCACCAGCGCCGGGTTGACAGAGCTGAAAGCCGCGCTACACCAGCGGCTGGTGACGGAGGATTTGCACTCGCTGGACCTGGTGCTGACGGAGGCCCGCCACGTGCAATTGGTGGACCTGGCGGCCCAGTGTCTGCGGCGCTTCTGTGCGGCACTCGCGGCGGGGCTGGATCGTCCGCTGGCGGCCACAGACCTGCGCGAGGCAGCGGAGGCCGTCGGCGCCATCGTGGGCGGCGCGGATTTCGACGACTTGTACCCGTTGATCTTCTCCCGCTTTTGCGTGGGCAAATGAGTCACATCCCCGACACTCCGGGCGCCAATCCTGGCGCCACTGAGCCGGGTCGTTCCACGTGGAACTTGCCGGACCCGGCCTACGATCTGGTCGTGGCCGGCGCCGGACATGCCGGCATCGAGGCCGCACTGGCCGGTGCCCGACTGGGCCTGCGCACCCTGCTCGTCAGCATGTCCCTGCAAACCATTGGGCAGATGTCCTGCAATCCGGCCATCGGTGGCGTGGGCAAAGGGCAGTTGGTGCGCGAGATCGACGCCCTGGGCGGCGAGATGGGGCGGCTGGCTGATCGGGCGGGGCTCCAGTTTCGCATGCTCAACCGCTCCAAGGGGCCGGCGGTCTGGTCGCCCCGAGCCCAAAGCGACAAGCTTCGTTACGCCCAACTGGCCACCCAGACCTTGTCGGATCAGCCCGGGCTGGACCTGCGCCAAGGCTTGGTGACCGACCTGATCCTGCAACACGATCGGGTGACGGCCGTGGAATTGGCGGGCGGCGTCCGGATCCGCGCCGGCGCGGTCATCGTCTGCGCCGGGACTTTCTTGAACGGCCTGCTACACGTCGGAGAGTCACGTTCTCCCGGTGGTCGCGCGGGCGAGCCGCCGGCACTGGGGCTCAGCGAAGCGCTGGCCCGCCGAGGGATCGAGGTGCGCCGTTACAAAACCGGCACGCCGCCCCGGGTGGATCGCGCCAGCATCCGCTTCGAGGCATTCGACGCGCAGCAGGGTGACGCCAAGCCGGCGCCCTTTCGCTTCTACGAAAACCTGATTTCCCTGCCCCAGCAGTGTTGCTACGCGACCTGGACCACCCCGCGCACCCATGAGATCCTCAGCGACAACCTGCACCGTTCGCCCCTCTTTTCCGGCCGCATCGAGGGCACGGGTCCACGCTACTGTCCTTCCGTGGAAGACAAGGTGGTGCGCTTTGCGGACAAGGAACGCCACCAGCTGTTTCTGGAGCCCGAGAGCCAGGCCGGCCGCGAGATGTACGTCAACGGCTTTTCCACCTCCATGCCCGAAGATGTGCAACTGGCCGCCCTGCGCAGCGTGCCCGGGTTTGAGCAGGTTCGTTTCACGCGGCCCGGCTATGCCATCGAATACGACTACTTCCCGGCCTGGCAGCTGGACGCCACGCTGCGTCTGCGCGGGCTAAGCAACCTGTTCTTTGCCGGACAGCAGAACGGCACCTCCGGCTATGAGGAGGCGGCGGCCCAAGGTCTGCTGGCCGCCCTCAATGCTGCCGCCCAGCTGGACCAGAAGGACCCCGTGGTGCTGGGGCGGGATCAGGCCTACATCGGGGTCCTGCTGGACGACTTGGTCAATAAACCATTGCCGGAACCCTACCGGATGTTCACAAGTCGGGCTGAGTTTCGCCTCCTCTTGCGGCAAGACAACGCGGATCAGCGGTTGATGCCCCTTGCCCATCGACTGGGCCTGCTGGAGCAGTGGCGTTGGGAGCGCTTCCTGCAACGCCAGGAAGTCCGGACTCGGTTGCTGGAATGGCTGTCCCGGACATCCATCAACGGGCGCGCTCTGGAATCCCAGGTTTTAGCGGCGTCGTCGTCGCCAGCCAATGGGCGCTCGCAGGATCAAGCAGCTGTGACTCCAGATCTCACAGCTTCCACGACGCAACGGGCCCAAGAATGGCTGAAGCGACCCGAGTTGGGTTTGAGCGCCCTGCTTCAGGCGGCGCCGGAGCCCTGGTTCGCTGAAGTGGATGACGACCTGATCGCCGGTGTCGAGGTGGACATCAAGTACGCGGGCTACGTGGAGCGCCAGCACCGCGCCGTGGAAAGCTTCCGCCGCAATGAACAGGTGCCGCTGCCCGAAGAGCTGGACTACAAGTCGCTGGCCTCGCTGTCCACCGAGGCGCGCGAGCGGTTGAGCCTGGTCCGCCCGCGCAACCTGGGTCAGGCCTCGCGGGTGGGGGGCGTGAACCCGACGGACATCCAGGCCCTTTGGGTCCATTTGCAACGCCGTCCGCCGGCGTCATCGTCGCCCGAGCACCAGGAAGACGCCGTCACCCCGGCAGACTGAACAAGGAGCGTTCCACGTGGAACTCGATACCCCCGGGCTGGCCACCCAGCGCCTGGCCCTTTATGAAGAGCGACTTCGCGACCAATCCGAGCGGCTGGGCCTCGTGTCGACCGCCGGTCTGGAGAACTTCGCCACCCTATTACTGGACCCCTGCCTGCGCATGGGGGAACTCCCTGCGCTTTGCGCGGCCCGCAACATCGTGGACCTGGGTTCGGGCAACGGCTTGCCGGGAATTCCCGTCGCCATTCTCCACCCGGACAAGCCCGTGCTGCTGGTGGACAGCCGGCTCAAGCGCTGTCAGTTTTTGACGGACGTCGCCGCGGCCTTGGAGCTGGAGCACGTCCGCGTGCTGCACGCCCGGGTGGAGAAGGTACGCGCCGAGGCCCCGCCCGATTTGTTTATCTGCAGGTTTTTCAAAGACTTGCGCTTGATGGCAGCCTGGACTCGCCACTGGCGCGTCGCCGGAACCCGCTACCTGGTGGTTGCCGGTCAGGAAGAGTCGCCCCAGCCTGCCGTCTACGACTTGACCCTGCAGGGATCCCATCCGCTCTCCGCAGGAAAGGTGGCCCTTGAATACCTTGCCGGCTAATCCGCTACAGGCCCTCCAGCTGCGACTGGCCGCTTCGAGCCCTTTCTCTTCCCTGCAGGAATCCCTGGCCGCCCATCACCTGGTGGAAGCCGGCGGAGTCTCCGGCAGTCTGCGCGCGCTCTGTCTGGCCCACCTTCTGCAGGATCGGCCGGGCTTGATCCTGGTGGAAGACATGGGCGAGGCCGAGGAGCTGGCGGACGACCTGATCCTCCTACTGGGTCAGGACCGCGTCTTCGCGCTCCCCCAGGTGGAGCTGGCCCCTTACGACGAAAAGCAGCTGCCGCTGGAAAAGCGCTCGGCGCAGGTGGAGATCTACCGCCGCCTGCGGCTGGGCGACCCCCTGGTGCTGGTGGCCGGACTGCGCCAACTGCTCCAGCGCCACCCGGACCCGCGCGAACTGGACAGCGGCCTGCACCTGCTGGAACCCGGCATGGCGCTGGACCGCGAGGCCCTGCTGGAGTCGCTGGAAGCCGCCGGCTTCGAGCGCGTGTCCGTGGTGGAGGACATCGCCCAGTACTCGGTGCGCGGCGGCATCCTGGACCTCTATCCATGGGGGCAGGAATTCCCCATCCGCCTGGAATTCTTCGGGGACGAGATCGAGTCCATCCGCGCCTTCGACCCCGGCATGCAGACCAGCACCGAGCCGCTGGCCAGCGTCACCCTGGCCCTGCACCATGAGGCGCCGCCCGAAGATGGCCAGGACATCTTCCAGCTCCTGCGGGCAGACGCGCTGGTGGCCGGACCGGCCCTGGACGTGCTGCGCGCGCAACTGGATCACGGTGCCAAGGAAGTTCTGCAAGCCTGGAAAGCGCTGCCCGACCATGCCCACACGGCCCCGCCCGAGCGGCGCTACGTGACGCCGGCCCAGTTGGTGGAACAGCTGCTGCGCCGGCCCCGACTGGTCTTCCACGAAAGCCGGCGCCCGGACGACGAGCAGGTTCTCAACTTCCGCAGCCGCAGCCAGGAAGCCTTCATGCGCAACCTGAGCCTGCTGGCCGCCAACCTGCGCGGGCTGCACGACGAAGGCTACCAGACCATCATCCTCTGCGACAACCACGGGCAGCTGGAGCGGCTGAGCGAGATCCTGGAGGAGATGGAGCTGCCGCGCGCGCGCGTGCCGCTGGCTGTGGGCTCGCTGCACCGGGGCTTCGTGTCCCACGACGCCCTGCTGGCGGTCTACACGGACCACGAGATCTTCGGCCGCCCGCGCATGCGCCGGCACATCAAGCGCTTTCGCCGGGCCACCGCCCTGCGGAGGATCGAGAACCTGGAGCCCGGCGACACCGTCGTGCACGTGCGCTTCGGCATCGGTGTCTTCGAGGGCCTGACCACGCTCAAGGTCAACGGCCACGAGCGCGAGGTGTTGAAGATCCGCTACGCCAACAACGACCGGATCTACGTGCGGCTGGAGAATTTCCGCGACGTGGAGAAGTACTCGGCGGGCGAGGGCGTGGCGGCCAAGCTGTCCAAGTTGGGCAGCGGCGAGTGGGAGCGCACCCAGCGCAAGACCAAGGCCTCGATCCAGAGCATCGCCAAGGAGTTGCTCGAGCTCTACGCCCGCCGGCGGATGAGTCAGGGCGTGGCCTTTGGCGGCGACACAGTCTGGCAGCGGGAGATGGAGGCGGCCTTTGAATTCGAGGAGACCAGCGATCAGTTGACGGCCATCGCCGCCGTGAAGGAGGACATGGAAGCCTCCTGGCCGATGGATCGGCTGATCTGCGGCGACGTGGGCTTCGGCAAGACCGAGGTGGCCGTCCGGGCCGCCTTCAAGGCCGTGAACAACGGCTACCAGGCAGCGATCCTGGTGCCCACCACCATCTTGGCCCAACAGCACTACAACACCTTCAGTGCGCGTTATGCAGAATTCCCCGCGCGCGTGGAGGTGCTGAGCCGCTTCCGCACCGCCAAGGAACAGCACCAGGTGCTGGCGGAGCTGAAACAGGGCAAGGTGGACGTGCTGATCGGCACGCACCGCCTGCTCTCCAAGGACGTGGAGTTCCACCGGCTGGGCCTGCTGGTGGTGGACGAGGAGCAGCGCTTCGGCGTGCTGCATAAGGAGCGCATCAAGCAGCTCAAGGCCAACCTGGACGTGATCACCATGACGGCCACGCCCATTCCCCGCACACTGGACATGGCCATGCTGGGAATCCGCGACCTGAGCCTGGTGAACGTCCCGCCTTCCAACCGCCTGCCCATCGAGACGGAGATCCTGCCCTAC
Organism: Candidatus Delongbacteria bacterium; assembly: GCA_041675285.1. Lineage (NCBI taxonomy): Bacteria > Candidatus Delongiibacteriota > Candidatus Delongbacteria bacterium. Next base: position 70,328 of record JBAYTZ010000012.1, on the reverse strand, counting down.
AACCCCAAGGCGATCCGCAGCGCCATCCTGCGCGAGCTGGACCGCAACGGGCAGGTTTATTTCGTCCACAACCGGGTCCAGTCCATCGACACCATCATCACCCAGCTGCGCGAGCTGGTGCCCGAAGGCCGCTTCGCCGTGGCCCATGGGCAGATGAGCGGGCCCCAGCTGGAAAAGGTCATGTACCAGTTCATGCGCCGGGACTTCGACGTGCTGGTCTCGACAATGATCATCGAAACCGGCCTGGACATTCCCAACGTGAACACGATGATCGTCAACCGCGCCGATACCTTCGGCCTTTCCCAGCTCTACCAGCTGCGCGGCCGTATCGGGCGCAGCCACCGCCAAGCCTACGCTTATCTGCTGACGCCATCCGCTTTCGACATGACGCCGGACGCCAAGAAGCGCCTGCACACCATCGGCGAGTTCACGGACTTGGGTTCGGGCTTCAAGATCGCCATGCGGGACTTGGAGATCCGCGGGGCGGGCAACATCCTGGGCGCGGAACAGAGCGGCCACATCTCCGCCGTGGGCTACGAGCTCTACAACCGCCTGCTGGAAGAGGCCATCCTGGAGATGAAGGAAGAGCTGGAGCCCACGGAGCGGCCCCAGCGGCTGGAGTGCCAGGTGGAACTGCCCGTGGACGCCCTGCTGCCCGCGACCTACGTGGAGGATTCCGGCGAGCGCGTCAATCTCTACCGCCGGCTGCAGCAGGTGCAGAACGTGGACGAGGTGGCGGGGCTGCGCGGCGAGGTGGCCGACCGCTTCGGCAACCTGCCCCGGGAAGCCTGGATGCTGTTCCAGTTGGTGGAGCTGCAGGCCCTGGGGCGGGCGGCGGGCTGCGCGCTGGTGGACCTGCGCCACGAGCGCCTGACCATCAAGCCGGCGGCGGAAGACGAGACCGCGGCGCAGGCCTGGCTGGCCGGGCTGCGCCACCTGGGCCCGGACTGGCCCGTGCAGGTCTCCACGGCCGGCGGGGTCGCGCTGGTCTTGAATCAGCGGGGCATGGACTGGGGCATCAAGCTGGAACAGGCGCGCCTGCTGCTGCGGGAACTCGGACGCAGCACCTGAGGGCGTTAGGGCTGGCTGGCGATGGTGCGCCGCGCTTCCCGCCGGCGCAACCTCCAGGACCACAGGAAGAGCAGGCTGATCAGGAAGAGCGGACCGGCCACCAGCACCTCGCTCAGCCAGTGCCCCTTCCACATGAACACGTAGCCCAACCCCAATCCGGCGTAGACCGTGCTGCCCACCCATTCGCGCCGCCAGGCCAGGATCAGCACCAACAAAATGAACGCACTGGGGAGCAGGTGAACGCCGAAGGCCAGCCATTGCGCCCAGCGGCCTTTGTCCGGATCAAAGGCGTCCAGCGCGAACACGGCCAGGAACACGGCGTAGAGCGCACAGAGGATCACCGGGGCGAGGCGGATGCGGGTTTGGGTCGTCATGGGAGCTCCCGTCAGCGAGCGTTGCCGGACAGGTTCAAGCCCGCCCGGAGGGCGCTCAACACCAGATTCGTGCAGTCGCCTTCGCCGATGGGCGCCATCTCGGCATAAAGCGGATCATTGGAGTGCAGGGCGCGGCCATAGGCCAGCCGACCGTTGCTGTCCAGGATCAGCACGTGCACGGCGGCCACCATCCGCGTGCCCATCAGGTACTCGGTGAACAACACATGGGGCGTGCTTTGCGGATGGTTTTTCAACCAGGCCCGGCACTGGCGCACGGTCCGCTTCCAAAGGGCGCGCTGGCTGGCCTTCCAGCCAGGGCTCAGGCTGACCTCGCCGTCGCCCAGCCGGGTCGACAACAGGCCCTGATCCACCAGGCCAGCCATCACCCGGGCACCCTCCCGGGGCGAGTACCCGAGCTCCTCGCCTTTGCGGATCGCCGGCGGCAGGACCGTGAGGGACACATCCCGGCCCAGCGCCGCCAACTCCTTGGCCGCCCGCTCGTCCACCTTCCCGCCACAGCCCAGCAAGATCAGCAGAGCCAGCACCGCGAGGCCCGGCCCCAATCCCCATCGACGTGTCTTCATGTTTCCTCGAGGCTGGCGTAGGTGATCGGCGCGTGTGTGATGGTGCCGATCGCCGGGCGGGTTTGCAAGAGCTTTCGCGCACTCCGCCCGTCCGCAGCCCCGGGACGGACAAAAAAAGGGCCGGTCCACCATGCGGACCGGCCCATCCCCCCCAACAACCCGCCACCAGCGTCTGTCGATCAGCGACAGACCACTAGCGAACGAGCAACATGCGACGGGACTCGCGCGTCCCGCCGGCTTCCAATGTGTAGATGTACATGCCGCTGGGCAGGGTGCCCGCGTCAAAGGTCACGGCGTGTTCGCCCCGCTCCAGCAAGCCGTTCAGCAGCACGGCCACCTGCTGGCCCAGCAGATTGTGCACCACCAGGCGGGCCGGACCCGTCTCGTCCAGGCTCAGGCGGATGAGCGTGGACGGATTGAAGGGGTTGGGCGCATTGGCCTGCAACGTGAAGCGGGCGGGCTCCTCGTGAGCGCCGACGGGCTCGTCGTGAATGCGCAGCTGGCCACGGATCTCGCCGCCGGGCAGCACGGTGGAGTGCACGTTGACGTAGTAGTTGCCGGCAAACAGGTTGGTCACTTGGGCCGGCGTCAGGGTGAAGGTGTTGGACGCCGCCAGATAATCTCCCGACGTGGTGGACGACAGCTGCGGCGTCAGGCCCACCACCACGGATCCATTGCTGCCCGCGGGCGCATTGTGGATGTGGGACGCCGTGTAGTTGGCGAGCAGGCCGGCGAAGGAGCCCGTGACGACCAGCTGGGTTCCCGTCAGCACGGCCTGAATGCTGCCCGTGGCGGGCGAGGCGTTGGGCGGAACCTCCTGGGTTCCTTCCAGGGTGGCGGTGAAAACCTGGGCCAGGGCGGACGACGTCGCCAGCAACAGGGCCAGCATGCCGCCAAACATGTGGGCGCGAAGACTCTTCATGATTCCCTCCGGGTTGCGCGGTGTGCGGTTCGTGTTCGACTGTGTGTTTTTGTGGACTTTTTTAGTCCTCTATAAACATACCACGCGGCGCCTGATCACGCAAGCTATTGGGGTGGAAATTTGAACCGTTCTAACCAACCCTCCCCCGGGTGGCCACAGGCGGCGTAAAAAAAGCCCCCGCCGCGGGGCGAGGGCTGGAGGGAGTCGGTTGTCCGGCGAGGGATCAATAGTCGTCGGGCAGCTTGGGCCGGCCGTTCTTGCTCTTCTTGCCGGCGGGCACGCCGCCGTCCGCCTGCTGGTCGCCCTCGGTCTCAATGTCGGCGAACAGCTGGGTGAGCTTCTCCTTGTAGAGGACCACCTTGACCTTCTTCTCGATCTCCGCGCGCCACTGGTCGTGCCGCGTGGTGCGCTCCTCGCGCTCCAGCTTCATGCGGATGGAGGTCCGGGCCTCGTCCAGGGTCTTGGCCGTGGGGGCCTGGATTTCCACGATCTTGATCACCGACCAATTGCGACCGATGGGCAAGGGGTCGCTGATGTCGCCGGGCTTCATGGAGAACGCCGCCTCGCCCATCTTGCCGTAGCGGCCCGCCTGGAAGGGCTCCAGGGTGCCGTCCGTGCCCTTGCGGTCCGGGCGCTCGGTGTACTGCTTGGCCAGTTTGCCGAAGTTTTCGCCCTTCTTGGCGCGGGCGGCCAGATCATCGGCCAACTGCTTGTCGGCCACCAGGATTTCCTGCACCACGACCTTCTGCGGATGCATGTAGTCCTCGGGATGACCCGTGAACCAGGCCGCGATCTGCTCCTCGGTGATGTTGATGGTGCCCTTGATCTTCTCGCGCTCGTAGGTCATCACCACCATGTTCTCGATCTGCTGCTTGACGTTCTTCTTGACGTCCTTGTCGGCGTCCAGGTTCTTGTCCTTGGCGCGCAGGGTCAGCATGGGGACGATGGCCGCGTTGTCGATCATGTCCAGCACGTCCTTGGCCGTGGTCAGCGAAGAGGCCGGCCGGAAGTTGCGCTCCAGGCCCTTGGCCAGGGCGGGCAGATCCAGCGCGCCGCCCTTCCAGGTGGCCAGCTCCTGGCCCTTCCAGGCGCCGTCCGCCAAGCTGGTCAGGATTTCCTGCAGCTTGCGCTCCGGCTGCATGTTGGCCTGGATGTCGGTCAGCAGGCGCTGGGCCTTGGCCTCGTCGCGCGTGTACTTCAAATCCGCCTTCAGCGCGTCGAGATAGGCGTTGCCGGACGCCATGACCTGTTCGCCCATGGCGTTGCGGCACATCTCCTTCAGCGTCTCTTTCTGCTCCTCGAAGGGCGGCCGGTTCTCCACCTGGCGCCGTCCCGTCAAGTGGATCAGGTGCACGCCGAAGTTGGTCTCCACCGGCGCGGACACTTCGCCTTCCTTCAAGGCCCAGCAGGCGTCCTGGAAGGAGGTGACCATCCGGCCCCAGCTGAACCAGCCCAGGTCGCCCTTGCGCTCCTTGCCGTTTGGCTCTTCGGTGTACTTCTCCGCCGCCTGATCGAAGGCCAGTCCGCCCTTGATCTCCTGGGCGATCTCCTGGGCCCGCTGGCGCACGGCCGCGCTGTCCGGCGTCCAGCGCAACAGGATGTGCGCGGCCTGGACTTCCGTTCCCTGCTTGTCGTAGGTCTCCTTGAGCACCGATTCCGTGATCACCTTGTCCAGGATCTCGATCTCGAAGAGCCGGTTGATCATTGCCTCGGAGAGCAGGCTTTCCTCGCGCTCCTTGATCTCGGGCTTGTCGAAATAGCCGTCGGCCCGGGCGCCGGCCACCTTCAGGCGCCGCTCCACCAGGGATTCCAGGGCCTTTTCCCGGACTTCCAGCGGCTTGCGTGCGGCTTCGCGCTCCGTGCGGAACTGGCGCACCATCTCGTCGCGCAGGTCCTGCAGGGTGATCGTCTCGTCGCCCACGGTGGCGACCGCGCTCTCCAGATTCTTGCCACAGCCCGTGGCCAGGGTGAAGATGATGAGCGTCAAGAGCGTGGCCCGGACGGTCATCAACTTGGTTCCCCTCATGGTCGGTACCCTCCTATCCATCCATCTATAGAACCATGGCTTGCATGAAAAAAGCCGCTCAAGTTAATGAGCGGCTTGGGCAAAGAGAAATGTCTCATCACAGAACTGCCGTCTCGGCGATTCAGAGTTCCAAGTTCACGACAATCTTTCCACTGGCCTGCCGGTTTTCCAGTTCGGCGTGGGCCTGGGACACCTGGGCCAGCGAAAACTCCCGGTGCACGACGGGCCAGAGCCCGCGGAGCGGGGCGCCCGCGGCCGGCGGCGGGCCCATGTGCGCCAACACGGACTGGAAATCCCCCACGTCGCCCATGGTGGACCCGATGATCCGCTGGTGTTTGATGAAAAGGTGGCGCACGTCGAAGCGCAGCTCCGGCCCCGTGGTGCCGCCGCAGGTCAGGTAGCTGCCTTCGCGGGCCAGGCAGCCCAGGGACTGGGTGAAAGTCTCGGCCCCCAGGTGGTCCAGCACCACGGCGCAACCCAGCCCGCCGGTGACCGCCTTGACCCGGGCCCGCAACTCGCCGGAGCGAAGGTTGACCACGTGTTCGGCGCCCAACTCGAGCAGGCGCCGGCACTTCTCGTCGCTGCCCGCCGTGGCGATCACCCGCGCGCCGAAGAGCCGGGCGATTTGCAGGGCGGCCACGCCCGTGCCGCTGGCCGCGGCCTGGATCAGCACCCAGTCGCCGGGCTTCAGGACGACCTTGCGAGTCAGCATGTGCCAACTGGTGAGCCAGGCCAGGGGAAAGGCCGCGCCCTGGGCGAAGCTCAGGCCCTCGGGCAGGGCAAAGAGGTTGCGTTCGGGCAGCACGATCTCGTCGCACAGGCCGCCGGGGGTGTTCTCGCCCAGGATGGCGTAGCTGCGGCAGTGGTTCTGGCGTCCGGCCAGACAGGCCGCGCACTGATGGCAGAAGAGGGCCGGATAGGCCACCACGGATTGCCCGGCCCGCACACGGGTCACGCCCTCGCCCACGGACTCCACCACGCCGGCCAGATCGCTGCCCGGAATGAAGGGCAGCTCCACGTGGAGCCCCGGATGGCCGCGGCGCACCCAGAGGTCCAGGTGATTCAGGCCCACGGCCCGGACGGACACGCGCACCTGACCCGGACCCGGCGCCGCCGGTCGCGGCCATTCGCGCAGCTCAAGCACTTCCGGTCCGCCGTGGCGGGGAATGACGACGGCCCTCATGGGCTCCTCCGATTTGCTGCCCGCCATTCGTGTATCACAAAGAGGCCAACTCGCGCCGCAAATCCGCCAGGATCTCATCCCGCGCCGGCGCGCCGGCGGGCAGATCCGCCGCCGTGAGACAAGTGGCGCGCACCCACTGGAACAGGGCCGGCCCATCCACGGCCGCCGCCGGGTCCTGCCCGCACGAGGCAGCCCACCAGTTCGCCAGCAGGCGCGTCCGGGGCAACAGGTGGAAATGCAGCTGCCGATCCACCTCCGCGAAGGACAACAAGTAGACCCGCTCGGCGCCCGTGGCCCGCTCCAGTGCGCGCGCCGTGCGGGCCAGTGTGGCACCCAGCGCGGCGGCCTCGGCGGCGGAGAGCCCGCCCAGCGACCGCTCCGGCCCGACCAGGCGCAGAATCAGATAGCCCGGCCAGGCGCAAAAGTCCGCGGCTGTGACACGACAGAACTCGTCCTGCCAGAGCCGTCCGGGATCCGCGTCGCGTGCTTGTGTCACGCGGCTAGACCTGGACGTAGGCCGCGGCCTTGGCGCCGCAGATCGGACAGGAGGCGTCGGGCTTGCCGAACTCGATGTGGCCGCAGACCGGGCAGAGATAGAACTCGCTGGCCTCCAGGTCCCGGCCCTGGCGCACGGCCTCCAGCGCCGCCTGGTAGAGCCGGGCGTGCACGGCCTCCGCCTCCACGGCGAACTTGAACATCCGCGCGGCCTTGTGGCCAGCCGCCAACGCGCGCTCCAGCATGGGCGGATACATGCTCTCGAACTCAAAGGTCTCGCCGTCGATGGCGACCTGCAGGTTTTCCGCCGTGCCCTGGATGCCGCCCAGGGAGGCCAGGTGGCCTTCCGCGTGGATGCGCTCCGCCTCCGCCGTGGTGCGGAACAGCCGGGCCACGTTGGGGAAACCGTCCTTGTCCGCCTGCCGGGCGAAGGCCCGGTACTTCTGGTTGGCCTGGCTCTCGCCGCCGAAGGCCTCCTTCAGGTCGTGGGTGGTGTCGCTCATGCTGTCTCCTGTTGGATGGGCCACGGACAGGGGTTCCCGCGGCCGCGGAAATGTGGCAAAGCAGGGGCGCGGAAGAGCGGGCGGAAGCACTGCGGGAGGAGGATCAGCGGAACACGTTGCCGTCGGGGGCGTCGGGGGGCGATTGCGCCGGGGGGCGGGGCTCGCGCGCGGGGGCCTGTCGGTCATCCGGGGCGTCCGGGAATCCGGGCAGTGTGCGCGGCTCCTTGGCACGGATAAAGGCCGAGCCGCCCTTGCCGGAAGGGCGCTCCTTCCGGCCCGGCTTCACCGTCTTGGGACGGTTGACGTTGAACCACGACACCTGAGCCTCCCGACCCTTGGATGCCTGTCGCGCTGGTTGTTCGAAGTGCCGCCAGCGGGGACCTGGCGCGGGGCGGCGGGGACTTGGCGGAACCCGGCGCCTGGAAGTGATTGCAGTTTCGGTAGATGCGAGGATCTTGTCAAGAGCGCTGGACACGGGAGGCCCCTGCGCGGGCCCGCGGGCGCCGACCCTGCCCCGCGGATTGAAGAAAATCCGCCGACCCGCGTCCTTTCCTATGAGCAAGCAAGTGAGGTCGTCGTTTTGCCAGAGAATTCCGAGCCCCGCGCGCCGAGCACGGTCCAGCTTGCCGGACGGGTCTATCGCTACCTGCGCTCGTTGGTGGGGGACGCCGACGCGGCACGCGACCTGACCCAGGACCTCCTGCTCAAGCTGCACGACCAGCCCGGCGCGGGCCTGGCGCTGGTGTTCACCGTCGCGCGGAACCTTGGCTTGTCCCACTTGCGGCACCGGACTGTCCGGCAACGCGTGGTGATGGCGCTGGGCGAGAATCAGGATCTGGCTGAAACAGCGTTGGCGCCGGAGGCAGAGTGGCCGGATCGGCGACTGGAGGCGAAGGACCTGCGGGCGGACCTGCGCGCGGCGCTGGCCGGCTTGTCGGAGGAACAGCGCACGGTCTTCCACCTGACGGAAATCGAAGGGTTGCGCTACCTGGAGGTGGCCGCTGTGCTGGGAATCAGCGTCGGCACCGTGGCCTCGCGCAAGCACCACGCCGTCCGGCGGCTGCAAATCGAACTGAGGAGACGCGGTCATGGCGCGTGAAAACTGGCCCATCGAGCTGGAGGCCTACCTGGATGGCGAGCTGGAGCCGGCGGCAGCCGAGGCTTTCCGACAAGAATGTGCGGCGGATCCGGAACTGCGCCACTTGCAGGAGCAGCGGCTGGCCCTGCGCGAATTGGCCCGGGCCGCGCTGGGCGAGCTGCCCGCGGGATTGTCCATTCCGCTGGCCCGGCCGAGGCGGCGCCGCTGGCTGGCCCTGGCAGCCGCGGCCGTGCTGGCGCTGATGGTGTTCCGGCTAAGTGGACCCGGCGCGGACGAGACGGGCCTGATCCGTCCCGCCGGGTCCCGCGGGTTGGTGACCGCCCCGCGCCTGGGCGAGCGGGTGGGCGTGGTGCGCGAGCTGGCTCCCGGCCGACTGGAGCTGCCCGATGGCTATTTCAACATGGGAGGAGAGTGAAATGCGGTATTTGTCGATGAGCCTGATGCTGGCGCTGGCGGCAACGCTGGCGCTGGCGACGCCCCCGCAGCACAGTGTGCAACTCGCGAGCGGCAAGACCATTAAGGGCCAACTGGTGCGGATCACGCCGGGTAGCTACCTGCTTCAGTCCGGGGCCGAACTGCTGGAACTCGGCGAGGATGAGATCCAGACCGTGGACGGCCGCAAGGGCGACCTGAGCGCAGCCACGAAGCCGGAGAATCTGCGCAGTCTGCACAAGTACGAAGAGGTGCGCAGCGATGGTAGTGTGCTGGCCTGGGATAGTTTCGACATCAGCAACCCGGGACCGCAGGCCCTCACCGAGGTGAGCTTCGGCATCGCGCCCCACGAAGCGGAGGGCGCCCTGGCCGTGGAGTACCTGGATGGTTTCGGAAATCGCCTGAAGACCAAGCTCGAGCCCGGGCTGGCCGAAAACCCCAAGGCCAAGCGGCGCATGCTGACCATCGCCTTGGCGGTGCCGGTGGCGCCGGGTGAATCGGCGCGCTTGACCAGCCGCCGCGCCCAGGGGGGCGTGCGCAAGACCGCCGAAGGCCTTTCCTTAAGCTTCGCCGGCGACTTTCCCGATGATCGCCTGGTCTGGCGCAAAGTGCGGCTGCCCAAGGGCGCCCAAATCCTGCGCACGGATCCCGCCCCCACGGCCCGTTTCGACCACGACGGCACGCCCTACCTGATGTGGCGGCGCCTGTACTGGCAAGGCGAGGTTGCTCCGACGACCGTGGTCTACCGTCTGCCCTGACCGTAGACCACCTCTTTCTTCGACATAACGAATGACGAGCGCCCCGGTCGGGGCGCTCGCTGTTCGCTCATTCACTTACTGTCATCCGCGTCCTCCGCCGTGGCGATCTGCCTCGGTTGGTCAAATCGGCTTGACGGACACCGTCTTTCTTTTCCAACTGCCAGAACCTTCCCTTTCATCTGAGTCGATGCAATGCTTGTTTCCACCCCATTTCGGTGTCATTTTTACTCACGCGAGGCGAGAGGTGGAGTTCGAATTCGATGCCGCCAAGAGTATCGCCAATGCCCAGAAGCACGGGATCGATTTCCTGCGGGCACAGGATCTGTGGCTGGATGAAATGCGGCTGGAAATCCCTGCCCGCACCGAGGACGAGGCGCACTGGCTACTGGTGGCGAAGGTAGATGGAAAGCACTGGGCGGCGATCTATGCGCGCCGCGCCGGAGGAATCCGCATCATTTCCGTGCGAAGGGCACGCGCGGAGGAAAGGGCGTGGTATGAAGGCGAAAACGCTTGACAGGAAATTCGATCGGGGTGAAAACGTAGCTCCGGCCCTGGACCTGACGCGCGCCCGGCGCCCGGGGCAGGAATTGCGCCGGGTGAACGTGGACTTCCCGGTCTGGATGATCGAATCCCTGGACCAGGAGGCGCGCCGCGTGGGTGTCACGCGCCAATCGATCATCAAAGTGTGGATCGCCCAAATGCTGGAGCGCACTCCTCAGCCCTTGCCCAGCGGATCCGGCGGCCAGGCGTCGCCCGGGGGAGGCGGAGCCTCGGCCACGCGGCCCAGCACCTCGTCATAGGCGGCCCGGTTGGCGCGCGTGGAGCTCCTCAAGGTTGTCAGGAATTCCCGGGGTGTCGCGGCGCGGACGCCGAAACGCACGATCAAGCCGAAATGCCGAGTGTTGAACGTGACGATGGTGTCGCCGTTCGCGTCCACGGCCAGATCAACGCGCCGGGCGATACACGTCGCGCCGATGGCCCACCTTGACAACGCACACCACCAGAATCCTGTCCTCGATCTCGTAGATGATCCGGTAGGAACCCTGGCGGATGCGGTAGCGCTCCAGGCCGGAGAGCTTCTCGCAGCCCACGGGCCGAGGATCTTCTCGCAGTGCGTTGATGCGATGGAGGACGCGCTCCACGTCGACTTTGGGCAGTGCGCGCAAGTCCTTGGCGACCGATTCGCGCACCACCAGCTCATAACTTGCCATGGGCCTGCAAGTCCTTGAGCAGATCCTCGTAGCTCAACACGGGCTCGCTGGCGCGCTCTTCAAAGGCTGCCAGGTCCTCGGCGTCCTCGGACAAAAAGGAGCGGACGGCCTCATTGACCAGCAGGGAAACGGGCTGCCGCGTGTAGGCGGATTTGACCTTCAGCGCCTGATGCAGGTCGGGATCGAGGTAGATGGTTGCGCGCTTCATGCCACTCTCCAAGTTTGGAGGCGGCAGAGTAGCGCTTGGGCGCCATGACGTCAAGACGTTTTTAGTGCACGCTCACAATCACCCCCGGCTGTGTTCAACCCTTCGGTCGGTGCCGGGCCGCAACCGGGCGGGGCGGGGCTCACGGGAAGACGCGACGTGTCCATGCGGAATCGAATTGGCGACCGGCGTGGCAGAGTCCGTGCCGGTCAGCCCTTGCCCGCCGGATCCGGAGGCCAGGCGTCGCCCGGGGGAGGCGGAGCCTCGGCCACGCGGCCCAGCACCTCATCATAGGCGGCACGATTGCCGCGGGCGGCGCGGGCGCCCAGATACTCCTCGGTGAGCAGGGCAGAGAGCTTTTCGGCCAGCGCCGTGGCCACGAACTGATTGATGGACACCTTGTCCCGCGCGGCCATGAGCTTCACCTGTTCGTGCAGGCTGTCGGAGAGACGCAGGCTGATGGTACTCATGTGGAGCTCCTCAAGGCTGTCAGGAATTCCCGGGGTGTCACGGTGCGGACGCCGAACCGCGCGGTCAAGCCGAAATGCCGGGTGTTGAACGTGATGATGGTGTCGCAACCCGCCTCCACGGCCAGCTCCAGCAGCATGTCATCCTTGGGGTCCGGCAAGATGGGCCGCCAGAGGAACCAGATGCTGCGATGCTCCGCCACGGAGCACAAGTAATCCACCACGACATCCACATCCTGGGCGCGAAAGCCCAAGCCGCCCGTGTCGCGCTTCAGCACGGACTCGTACTCGATGGCCAGCGGCACGGACAAGACCAGCGCGAACGAACCGTCTGCCACACGGCGCAACACTTCATGCGAGGCGCTGCCGCGCGAGCGCAACCCGGAAACGATCACGTTGGTGTCGAGGACGACTCGGTGCATGTGGTATCATAGGCGATACCAACCAGAGAGTCAAGCCCGGAATGGTTGCTGTGTGCGCTGACTGCGCGGCGGGTCCAAGAATCCGGGCACTGCCGGAGGTGGGGCGCACGGGAAGGCGCGAAGAAATCCAAACTGGGCGGGCTTTTTGTTGCCTCCAGACAGCCCGACACCAGCATGTCGTCCTTGGAATTCTACGCGCCTTCCCGCGATTCTCATTCTTTCGCTGCGGATTCGAGCTGGCGATTGGCTTGGCGGACTACTTCTTGCCATGTTGCCGCCCGCACCTCGTTGATGCGATTCAGTTTGCGCTCAATTTCGGCTGCGGAAGAGCCCGAAATTCTTGGCCACATAAGGATGAGATCTTATAACTCCGCCATGTCGTCACAAAAACACTAATTGCAAATACCCAAGTAATCTACTACAATCTTGACTCTTTCTATGATTGATGCTGCGTCGTTTGTTCCTTGCTGAGATAGGCGATCATATTCCAGGAAATCAAATCGCGCGTCGGCAAGATCTAATTCTGCGGCGCTCTTGTTTGCCCTTATTTCCTCGTAGAATCCAACAAGCCTCTCTCGACGAACATTATTTATTCGGCCAAAATCCATCGCTGCGGAAACCACCAGGTAAAATATCGGTACTCTCGCTTGAGCTCTTAGCAAAGGGTCTTCTTGGTCAAATATCTTTATCATCTCATCCAATACCGCCTGAACGCGGCTCACTAAAAATTCATGGTCTGCGAACTTTCCAAGCCTATATGCTCTAACCATATCATCCAAATATGGCTTTTTTGTGTCCACAATTCGACCAACATGCGTTTTGGTGTGTTCCAAAAATATTAGTTTTGCCGCGCTCTCGCTGTGTTGTTGTCTTTGGTTTGGAAATCTAACAAAATGAACAAAAAATCTGTGCTGCGCAATTGTCCTAATGGCAGAAGCCATCGGCCCTCCAAGCGCATTTCGCTTCTCTGCGCCATTTAGCGGCACCGCTTCGTTTAGCCTCGAAAACATCTCCTCTATCAATTCATTGTCGCTTGTTTCAATGCAGATTATTGGCAGCGTAAAGGAATCGAATTTGATTTTTAGTCGCGGAAAACTCTTTGCCAGATCAGAGTACCTCATAGACGCCGCTTTTATATCCTCGTCCTGGAAATATTCAAAGTCATCAGATAGTGCAAACCTATCGTCGATAAACGCCCATATAGTTTCTATTCGTTGTCTACCGTCAACAATTGAGTAATCAAAGTTCGTTTTCTCCGTACCTCCGGCTTTTATGTGTGCGTGGAAATAAAGCTTAGGCACATCGAAATCATTTAAAATCGAGTCAATTAGTAGCTGCTTCTTTTCAAGTGTCCAAACATCGCTACCCCTCTGGTATTCTGGATTGGTATTTATGTATTCTCTTTCAGCGTTGATTCTTAGGATGGCGCTGTTTTGCATTGGATATGTTTTGAACGTTGCCACTCAAACCCCCACACATTCAGCAATACTCTCGAGCTCTGGAAACAAATAGAATCGATTTACCCCTATTATGCTCAACTCGTTCAATATCGACGCCTTTTCTGTGGCTGGTATTATATATCTCCATATGTGATCTTGTCTTGCGCCATCGTTTGTAATTTGGTTGATTAGGATGTCACTTCTGTGGCTTATTGTAAACACCCCGAATTGTGCTTGCATCCTTCTGTTATTTCTAGGCGAAATTGCGGCCATTGGGAGCAGCCGAGACCCCCTTTCGCTTGAAAGGGCCTGCGGGCTATAATTCCTAAGTATTTCGTCATCAAACGCTGGTATTTCTCCATCAACTATAGACCGATATCCACTTCTCTCGTTTGGCTCTGCCGGGGCTAACAGCCACAATACGCCGTCTACTTCTTGCTCTTCCGGTTTGTTTACGGCAAAATAAAGTCCAACAAGTGGATTTTCCGACCAATCCAATAATCGTGTCGCCAGCCCATAGTGTTGCATGACAAACAACCACTCGAATTCGCTTTTTGGCGGGCTGTCGACAAGGCTTGTTGCTCCTTGTTTGAACCTATTAATCAACGATTTTTCGTGTTCAACGGTGTGTGTTCGAAGTAACTTTGGCTTAAGCTCCCAACACTCTTTGCCTTGTCCGCGAAACCACATCTGGACCCCGCCACCTACCACCCGTTTGTCCTCTTTCAAGAGACCGATCATCTCTCCTATACTTGTTATTCTTCTGTCTTGAAATCGCAAAATTGACCCCCAAGAGGCTTATGGCCTTAAACCTATTCCTCGTCGTCCGAGTCTTCCGCCAGGCTGGGCGGCGGGGCGTCGTCCTCGCCGTCATCGCGCGGGGTGGCGGCGTCGGTGCCGGTGTCGTCGGCGCCGTTCTCCAGCAGCGGATCGTTCAGCTCGTCGTCGTCGCCTTCGCCCATGGGGATGCCCATGGCGTCCATCTCGCGCTCGGCGACCACCTTGTCGATGCTGGCGATCTTGTCGCCGTCGTCCAGGCGGATCAGCTTGACGCCCTGGGTGGCCCGGCCGATGAGGCGGATCTGGTCGACGGGCTGGCGGATCATCACGCCGCGCTCGGTGATGATCATCAGGTCGTTCTCGTCCGACACTTCCATCATGGTGACCATCCGGCCGGTGCGCTCGGTGACCTTCACCGTGATGATGCCCTTGCCGCCGCGGTGGGTGGCGCGGTACTCTTCCAGGCTGGTGCGCTTGCCCAGGCCGGTTTCGCAGGCCACCAGGATCTGCGCGTCCTGCTTGGCCGTCACCACCATGCCCACGACCTTGACGCCCTCTTCCAGCGCGATGCCGATCACACCCGAGGCGGTGCGGCCCATGGGGCGCACTTCCTTCTCGGAGAAGCGGATGGCCTTGCCCTCGTCGGTGCCCAGCAGGATCTCGTGGGTGCCGTCGGTGAGCTTGCAGCCCATCAGGCGGTCGCCCTCGCGGATCTCGATGGCGTTGATGCCCGCCTTGCGCGGCCGGCTGTAGGCCTCGAGGCTGGTCTTCTTGATGATGCCGTTCTCGGTGGCCATGATGATGTAGCGGTCGGCGTCGAAGGCCTTGACGTTGATCACGCTGGCGATCTTCTGGTCCTTGGGCTTCTCCAGCAGGTTGACGATGGCCCGGCCCTTGCTGGCGCGGCCGGCCTGCGGGATCTCGTGGACTTTCAGCCAGTAGCAGTGCCCGTCCTCAGTGAAGAAGAGCATGTGGTTGTGCGTCGAGGCGATGAAGAGGTGCTCGATGTGGTCCTCTTCCTTGGTGCCCGAGCCCGTGATGCCGCGGCCGCCGCGGTTCTGGCGCCGGAAGGCCGAGACCGGCTGGCGCTTGATGAAGCCGTCGTCGGAAAGCGTGACCACCACGTCCTCTTCGGCGATCATGTCCTCGATGGTGAACTCGCCCTCGTCGGGGATGATCTCGGTGCGGCGCTTGTCGCCGTAGCGGGCCACGGCGTCGTCCAGCTCCTCGCGGATGATGTTGCGCTGGCGGGCCTCGTCGGCCAGGATCTGCTGCAGGTCGAAGATCAGCTCGCGCAGGGCCTTGAGCTCGGCCACCAGCTTGTCGCGCTCCAGCCCGGTGAGGCGCTGCAGGCGCATCTCGAGGATCGCCTTGGCCTGCAGCTCACTGAGCCCGAAGCGCGCCATCAGGCCGTCCCGGGCGATCTCCGTGGTGGCGCTGGCGCGGATCAGCTTGATCACTTCGTCGATGTGGTCCAGCGCGATCTTCAGGCCTTCCAGGATGTGCGCGCGGGCCTCGGCCTTGTCCAGGTCGAAACGCGTGCGGCGCACGATCACTTCCAGGCGGTGGAGGATGTATTGCTCCATCACCTGCTTCAGCGTCAGCACGCGGGGCTGGCCCTTGACCAGCGCCAGCATGATCACGCCAAAGGTGGACTGCATCTGCGTGTGCTTGTAGAGCTGGTTCAGCACCACCTTGGCCACGGCGTCGCGCTTGAGTTCGATCACCAGGCGCATGCCCTCGCGGTCGGACTCGTCGCGGATGTCGCTGATCCCGGTCACCTTCTTGTCGCGCACCAGCTCGACGATCTTCTCGATCAGGCGCACCTTGTTGACCTGGTAGGGGATCTCGGTGACGATGATCGCGTCCTTGCCGCTCTTGGAGGACTCGATGGTGGCGCGGGCGCGGATCACCACGCGGCCGCGGCCGGTGCGGTAGGCCTCCTTGATGCCGCTGGAGCCGTAGATGAAGGCCGCCGTGGGGAAGTCCGGCCCCTTGACGAGCTTCATCAGGTCTTCTGCCGTGGCGTCCGGATGGTCGAGCAGGAGCTTGATGCCGGCGGCGGTCTCGTTCAGGTTGTGGGGCGGGAAGTTGGTGGCCATGCCCACGGCGATGCCCGAGCTGCCGTTGATCAGCAGGTTGGGCAGGCGGCTGGGCAGGACGGTGGGCTCCTGCATGCTGCCGTCGTAGTTCGGCACGAAGTCCACCGTGTTCTTCTCGATGTCCTCCAGCACGTCCTCGGCCAACTTGTCCAACCGCGACTCGGTGTAACGCATGGCCGCGGCGCCGTCGCCGTCGACGCTGCCGAAGTTGCCCTGGCCGTCGATGAGCGGATAGCGCAGGCTGAAGTCCTGCACCATGCGGACCATGGTGTCGTAGATGGCGCTGTCGCCATGGGGATGGTACTTGCCCATCACGTCGCCCACGATGCGCGCGCTCTTCTTGTAGGGCTTGTTGGAAGCGCAGCCCAGTTCGTTCATGCCGAAGAGGATGCGGCGGTGCACGGGCTTCAAGCCGTCGCGCACATCCGGAAGAGCCCGCTGGACGATCACCGACATGGAGTAGTCCAGGTAGGAGTTCTTCATCTCCTCTTCGATGTTCACGTTGATGATGTGTTGGCCGTCGGTCAGCATGGTCACAGCTCAAGTCCTTCTTGCTCAGACTCCCTTCCCCCGCGCCCCGCGGGAGAGGGCCCCGGCGCGGCCGGGGATGGGATGGGGCGTTGAGCCCGCGTCCCGCTCTTTCTTTTTATGCCGGACGCGCGACTCGCCGCGGGTCAGGCCGGGCCCGAGAGTTCCACGTGGAGCATTTGTCTCACGCGGTCCCGGTCCGTCACACGTCCAGGTTGCGCACGTACTTGGCGTTGTTCTCGATGAACAGGCGGCGCGGCTCCACCTCGTCTCCCATCAGCACGCTGAAGGTCTCGTCGGCCAGGGCCGCGTCCTCCAGGGCCACGCGCACCAGGCGGCGCTTCTCGGGATCCATCGTGGTGGTCCAGAGCTGGTCAGGGTTCATTTCGCCCAGACCCTTATAGCGCTGCACGCTGATGCCCTTGCCGCCGTGCTCCATCAGCACCTCGTAGAGGGCGAAGGGGCTGGGCAGCAGCTCCTCCTTCTCGCCCACCACCAGGGTCAGGGGCGCCTCGCCGATCTGGCTGAAAACGCGGTCCACGAGGTTGATCAGCTCGTGGAACTCCTGGATGTTGCACTCGCGCAGGCGCTCCACCGTCACGCCCAGCACGCCGCAGAGGCGCGTCTCCTCCTCGCCCGTCAGCGCGGCCAGCGGGAAGCCGTCCTCGCCCATCAGGGCCGTGGCGCCCAGGGTGCCGCGGTGCCGCGCGCAGAAGGTCTTCCAGTCGGCCAGGTGGTCGCCGGCGAACAGCGTGGGCTCGAAGAGCCGGTTGAGGCGGAAGTGGCGGTTCTCGCGGTAGAAGCGGTCCAGCGCCAGGCTCATGCGGTGCGCCAGGTCCAGCAGGCGCGTGGCCTCGGCGCGGTTCACCAGCCGCTCGCCGACCTTCATCTTCACCAGCTTGAGCGCGTTGTCCAGGTGGACGCGCTTCAGGTCCTCCTCGGTCTGCAGGTAGGTCTCGGTCTTGCCCGAGCCCATCTTGTACAGCGGCGGCTGGGCGATGTAGACGTAGCCCTGCTTGATCAGCTCGCCCATGTAGCGGTAGAAGAAGGTCAACAGCAGCGTGCGGATGTGGCTGCCGTCCACGTCGGCGTCGGTCATGATGATGATCTTGTGGTAGCGCAGCCGCTCCAGGTCGAAGTCGTCCGTGCTGAAGCCCGTGCCCAGGGCCTGGACCATCACCTTGATTTCCTCGTTGGCCAGGATCTTGTCGATGCGGGCCTTTTCCACGTTGAGGATCTTGCCGCGCAGGGGCAGGATGGCCTGGAAGCGGCGGTCGCGCCCCATCTTGGCGCTGCCGCCGGCGCTGTCTCCCTCAACCAGGTAGAGCTCGCAGCTCTGGGGATCCTTCAGGCTGCAGTCCGCCAGCTTGCCCGGCAGGCTGCCCGACTCCAGCGCGCTCTTGCGGCGCACCATGTCGCGGGCGCGGCGGGCGGCGTCGTGGGCCCGGTGGGTGGCGATGCACTTCTCCACCACGGCCTTGGCCACCCGCGGGTTTTCCTCGAAGTAGTCGTTGAGCTTCTCGTAGACGAGGGTCTCCACCACGCTCTTGACCTCGCTGTTGCCCAGCTTGGTCTTGGTCTGGCCCTCGAACTGCGGCTCGGCCACCTTGACGCTCACCACGGCGGTCAGGCCCTCGCGCAGGTCGTTCCCCGTCAGGGTGAACTTCTCTTTTTTGTAGAGTCCGCTGTCCGCCGCCCACTTGTTGATGCTGCGCGTCAGGCCCGTGCGGAAGCCCGTCAGGTGCGTGCCACCCTCGATGGTGTTGATGTTGTTGGTGAAGGAGAGGACGTTCTCCTGGTAGCTGGTGTTGTAGGAGAGGGCGATCTCCACCGCCACGCCTTCACGCTCGCCCTCCACGAAGACCGGCCGGCTGTGCAGGTTGGTGCGGCTGCGGTCCAGGTACTCCACGAAGCTGGACAAGCCGCCCTTGTAGCAGAAGGACTCGAACTTGTCGGCCTCGCGCTCGTCCTTGATGGTGATGGTCAGGCCGCGGTTGAGGAAGGCCAGCTCCCGCAGGCGCTGGGCCAGCAGGTCGAAGTGATACTCCACCTCAGTGAAGATCTCGTCGTCGGGCAGGAAGCGCTGGATGGTGCCGTGCTTGTCGGTGGTGCCCTTCAGCTCCACGGGCCCCTGGGCCACGCCGCGGTGGTAGCGCTGGACGTGGATCTGGCCATGGTTGTGGACCTCGGAGACCATCCAGGCGCTGAGCGCGTTGACCACGCTGACGCCCACGCCGTGCAAGCCCCCCGACACCTTGTACGTGTCCTTGTCGAACTTGCCGCCGGCGTGCAGGACGGTCATCACCACTTCCAGCGCGCTCTTCTTCTCGGCCTCGTGCCAGTCGGTGGGGATGCCGCGCCCGTTGTCCTTGACGGTGACGCTGCCGTCCACGTGCAGCACGACGTTGATCTCGTCGCAGTGCCCGGCCATGGCCTCGTCGACGGAGTTGTCCACCACTTCGCTGACCAGGTGGTGCAGGCCGCGGCTGCTGATGTCGCCGATGTACATGGCCGGGCGTTTCCGCACGGCCTCCAGGCCCTTGAGGACCGTGATGTTGTGGGCGCTGTAGTCGCCGTCTTGCGGCGTATACTCCTCGCTCATGCCCCGTCCTTCCTTCGCCCGTGGGCGTCTAGACAAATCGCAGGCGGCGGAGAACCGTCTCCGCGCCGCTGACCCCGTCCCGCGCCAGCCGCTCCAGCAGCCGTTCGCGGATCTCCTCCGCCAGCCCGCCCAGCTCGGTGCGCCAGACGGGGTGGCTCACGCGGACGCGCAACTCGCCGCCCGCCAGTTCCTCGACCCGGGTCAGCCCGCTGATTTGCGCGCCCACCAGGTCACTCCAGAGTTCATCGATGCGCACCAGCAGCCGGTCCTCGCGCAGACCGGCGCCTGTCAGGCCGTCCAGCACCTGTTCCAGGCTGCGGGCGCGCCAGGGGCGGGTCCAGCCAC
Organism: Candidatus Delongbacteria bacterium; assembly: GCA_041675285.1. Classification (NCBI taxonomy): domain Bacteria; phylum Candidatus Delongiibacteriota; species Candidatus Delongbacteria bacterium. Next base: position 50,780 of record JBAYTZ010000012.1, on the reverse strand, counting down.
TGGAGGGCTGGCCGGGCGCCTGGGCGGGGCGCCAGCCGGGCAGCGCGGGATTCTTGCCGTTCAACGGTCCTCCTCCTCCGGCCCCTTCCCCCTGCAGGGGGAAGGTCGGGATGGGGGTTTTCCGCGCCCCTGTCATCTTCCGGACGCCTTGATTTCCACCTTTCTGCTTGCGCCAGAAAGGTGGAGCCAAAGAGGCGCTTTTTCTCAGCGGCCGTAACTAGGCGGCCTCACGGCCGCCGTCAGACAGACGGCCGAGCTGTGTAGTTCCTGATCCCTTCGTAGGTCGTTCGTCCTTCGGACTTCACCCATTTACTGGTTCAGCCCTGCGGGCTTCACCTCGCAAATCCGGTGCTTCCCTGGTCGCGCAGAACTCCTTCCCCCGTGCAACGGGGGAAGGCACGGCCGGTTAGGCCGGGATGGGGGCGTGCCCATTCTCCCCTCGCCGGTCAGACCACGGGCTCTGATTCGATCCTGCGCGCCTCGCCATTTTTCAGGCGGCGTCTTCGCGGTAGCGGCCGTTCTCGCAGTGCAGGACCTGGCCCACGCCCAGCACGTCCAGGTGGCGCAGGCTGGTGGTGCTGATCAGCACCTGCAGCTCGGGGTCCACGGCCGAGGTCAGGGCCCGGATTTTCTCGTCGTCCAGCAGGCCGAAGAGGTCGTCGAGCAACAACAGGGGCGTCTCCCCCGTCCACTGCCGCAGCAGGCGCGTCTCGGCCAGCACCAGGCAGAGCATGAAGAGCTTGTGCTGGCCCTGGCTGCCGTAGTGGCGCAGGCTCAGGCCGTCCAGCAGCACGGGCAGGTCGTCGCGATGCGGCCCCAGGCGCGTCCAGCCCCGGCGGGCGTCGCCCTCGCGACCCGCGGCCAGCGCCGCTCGGCAGGCCTCCACGCTCCAGTCCTCGTCCAGGCTGGGTTCGTAGCCCAGCGCGAACACGGCTCCCGGCGCGAAGTGCTCCTGGTGCACGGCCTGGACCTGCTGGCCCAGCTCGGCGCTGAACTGCCGGCGGCGGCGGGTCAATTCCAGCCCACCCTGGGCCAGTTCCTGCTCCCAGAGATCCAACTCCGGGGCGGAGCCGTCCCGCACCAGCAGGGCCGTGCGTTGCCGCAGGGCGCGCTGGTAGCGCAGCAGCAGGTCCAGGTAGACCGGACTGGCGGCGGAAAGCAGGCGATCCAGCGTGCGCCGGCGCTCGTCGGGACCGCCCTGGGACACGTCCAGGCTTTCCGGCGAGAGCAGCACCAGGGGCAGTTGCCCGAAGTAGTCGCGGCCCCGGCAGCGGGAGCCGTCCAGTTCAAAGACCAGCGCGCCGTCGCGCAACAGGGCCCGCGCCCGGCGGCGCCCCCGGCGCAGGGAATCGAACTCCCCCTCCACCAGGAACCCGGCGTCTTCGCCGGCGTCCTCCGCACCCTCGTCCTGGCTCAGGGTGGGGCGGCGGACCAGTTGATTCAACCGGTTGGTGCGAAAGGCCTTGGTGAGGCAGAGCAGGTGGACGGCTTCCAGCAGGTTGGTCTTGCCCTGTCCATTGTCGCCCAGCACCACCGTGTGCCGACCCCGGAACACGATCTCCGCCGCCGGGATGTTGCGAAACCCCCGGATTCGAAGCCGTTCCAGCCGCACCGCTAGCGCATCAGGCGAACGGGCATCAGCAGCATCAGGAGATCCTCGTCCTCCTGGTTGATCTCCGGCAGGATCAGCGCCGCGCGCTCGGCCGTGCCGAACTTGAACACCACCTGATCCGTGTCCAGGTGCCGCAGCATCTGGTCCAGATAGCTGGCGTTGAAGGCGATCTCCAGCGCGTCGCCGTTGTAGTCCACGTCGAGTTCGTTGCGCCCGCGGCTGCCGTACTCGTTGTCCTCGGCGGTGACCACCAGGCGGTTCTCGGAGAGCGTGAAGTTGATCTGGCGCGTGACGTTGTTGGCGCAGTTGGAGACCTGCTTCACGGCCCGGTAGAGCGCCCCCCGGGCGGTCTGCAGGATGTTCTCGTTCTGCAGGGGGATCACGCCCTCATAGGCCGGATAACGGCCGTTGATCAGCTGGGTGTAGATCTGCGCTCCGCCCAGGGAGAACACCAGGTGGTTCTGGGCCAGGCTGAGCTTGACGTTTTCGGAACTGGAATCCAGGCTGCGGGCCACCAGATTGAGCGCCTTGATGGGAATGACCACCGAGCCCAGGCTCTCTTGGCCGGCCAGCTTGTGGTCCTGGATGCGCACCAGGCGATGGCCGTCCGTGGCCACCAGGAACAGGGCCTCGGCGCGGAACTCGAAGAGCACGCCGGTGAGCACCGGCCGCAGGTCGTCCGTGGACACGGCGAAGGCCAGCCGCTCCACGTGCTGACGCAGGCGCTCGGCGGGGATCTCCAGTTCCGCGGAGACCTGGATGCCGGGCAGGATGGGGAAGTTCTCCGCGCTCTCGCAGGGAATCTGGAAGACGCCCTGGCCCGAGAGAATCTCCACGCCGTTGTTGTGCCGGTCCGTTTGCACGGTCACCGGGCGCTCGTCCAGTTCGCGGACGATCTCCAGCAGGCGCTTGCAGGGAATGGCCACGTCTTCGCCCTGGCCGCCTTCGACCTTCATGCGCGTGGTCAGGGAAATCTCCAGGTCGGTGGCGGTCATCCGCGCCTCATCGGGCTCCACGTGGAGCAGGATGTTGTTCAGCATGGGATGGGTGGTCTTGCTGGGCACCACCGCGGACAGCTTCTGCAGCTGAGCCAGGAATTCCTTTTGGGGAACCGTGAAGCGCATGGTCATGGACCTCTTCTCTTCGAGTCTTTAGAGACTCAACTCGTCGTACTCGTCACCGGCTGGTGGATTTGGGGGACAAGGTCCCGGTCGGCAATGGATCGTGTTGAGTTCCAGGTAGAAAGCGCCGCCGCAGCGGTGAGGAATCCTCGTTCAAACCCGGTGGATAAGCTAAGGAACAAGGCCACGTTTCTCAACCGCAGCAACCGGCCCCGGGCCTTGTCCACAGGCTCGTGCACGCCTTGTCCACGACCACTCACGAGTTGTCCACTAAGCCTTGTCTGAACAGTCCGCGAGGCGGAGAGTCGGGAGTCCGGCCGGCCGACGGGTTGGGTGGGGGTCGTAGAGGGAGAACGCCCGGGCGCGGGGCGGAACCGCGGACCGGCCGCCCGCCCCAGGGGGCAGCGGACGACCGGTCCAGACGGATGACGGGTGGGGTGGACGCCGGGCTGCATGGTCGCGCTCAGGCGTGGAGTTCGATGGAACGCAGCAGGTCGTCGATCTCGCTGCGGAAGACCTGGTCGCCCGTGATGCGGTCCTCCACGGTCTTCACCGCGTGGATCACCGTGGAGTGGTCCCGGCGGCCGTAGTGCAGGGCGATGCCCCGCAGGCTGTGGCGCGTCAGCTTGTGGCAGATGTACATGGCCACCTGGCGCGTGTGGGCCACCTCCTTCTTGCGGCCGCGGTCTTTCAGGTCGAGCAGGGGGATGTTGTAGTAACGCGAACAGGCCTCGGCGATGGTCTCCATCGAGACCTGGGCGCGGCGGGTGGGCGCGAACTTGCGCGCCACCTGGTGGGCCAGGTCCAGGTCGATGGGGGCCCGCATGAACTGGGACTGGGCGATGAGCTGGAGCAGCGCGCCTTCCAGATCCCGGACGTTGGTGCAGATGTGGGTGGCCAGGAAGTCCACGATGCGCGGGTCCAGGCTGGCGCGGTGCTCGTCGGCCCGCTTTTCCAGGATGGCCACGCGGGTTTCGTAGTCGGGCAGGGTCAGTTCCGTCACCAGTCCCGAGGCGAAGCGGCTGGTCAGACGCTCGTCCAGGTCTTCCAGGTCGCGGGGCGGCCGGTCGGAGGAGAGGATGATCTGCTTGCCGGCCTGGTAGAGCGAATTGAAGGTGTGGAAGAACTCGGTCAGGGTGCGCTCTTTTCCCGTGAAGAACTGGATGTCGTCCAGGATGAGCATGTCCACGTTGCGATACAGGTGCGTGAAGTCTGTCGTGCGCTTGGTCTTGATCGAGGCGATGAACTGGTTGACGAACTGCTCGCTGGTGACGTAGACCACGCGCCGCAGGGATCCCGTGCGCAACACCTGGTTGCCGATGGCCTGGATCAGATGCGTCTTGCCGTAGCCCGAACCGCCATAGACGAAATAGGGATTGAAGGGCGTGGTGGTGGGGGTCTCGGCCACGCTGCGGGCCGATGCCACGGCGAAGCGGTTGGATTCGCCCTCGATGTAGTTGTCGAAGCGGTACCGCGGATTCAGGTTGGCCTTGACGGGCTCCTGCCCCACGTTGGAGTCGGCCAGTTGCAGCTGCTCGGCCTCCAGGGCCGGCAACTGGTCCTCGGGGACGTTGTCCCGCTTGACGATGGACAACTCGACGCCTTTGCCCACCGAGTGCTGGAGGGCTTGGCGAATGAGATCCCCATGGGTATTCAGCAGGTAATCCACGAAGGCCGTGGGGGGAGCCAGTGCAAGCAGCACCTGGCCATCGAAACTCAAGGGGCGAAGTTTGCGGAACCAGATGTCGGCCACCTTTTTTCCGGGAGCCAATTCATCGATGGTACGGACAAAATTCTCCCAGTGCGCCAGGACGGATTCGCCCGGCACATCCAGACTTCGAACTGGTTGTGACATGGGTCCTAGAGGGGTCTATTCACGAGTTATCCACAAGATCCCCAGCCTTCTGGGTGACGCGGTGGGAAATATAGGCGGAGGTCCGGGGCGAGTCAAGGAGGCTCCCGGCGAAATGCGACAAAAGAGCGCCAGGGGCCGGATTCGGCTATGAATCTTGTTGTCTGACAACAAGATAAAATCGAGACCGTTGAGGCTCAACTCCTTCCCGGCTCATTGAATCCAAATATGCGCTCCTCGAGATCTCTTGAATATGTTCATTAATCTGAAGAGAGCGCTACAGCAAGGGCTTCGAGTTATCCACAAGATTTCTACATAAATCGATGATGATCAAAACGCAGATTCGGGCGCCGAAACGGGCGCCTTGTGGACCCGAGCCGCACATCCTTACCTTGGCCCCGGGAGTAGGAAGGATGCGCGATGGATCCCTTGCAGCTGGACCGCTGGCGAATGACCCAATTCGCCTGCTCGGGTGGCTGAGCGGCGAAACTGGGTCCGGTGGACCTGTATCGCCTCCTGCCCAGCCAACCGGCGGACGAGCGTCTGCTGGTGGGGCTGGAAACCCACGACGACGCCGGCGTGATGCGGCTGCGGGATGACCTCGCCCTGGTCAGCACCGTGGATCTGATCACACCGGTGGCGGACGACCCGTACCTCTACGGGCAAATCGCCGCCGCCAATTCGCTCTCCGACGTGTACGCCATGGGTGGCGAGGCCGTGGGCGCGCTGAACATCTGCTGCTTCCCGGAGACCGGCCCGGCCCCGGAGGCCCTGGCGCGGATCCTCGAGGGCGGGCTGGACCGCCTGCGGGAAGCCGGCGCGCTGCTGCTGGGCGGGCACACCGTGCGCGATCCTGAACTCAAGTACGGGCTGGCCGTGAGCGGGCTGGTGCATCCGGAGCGCGTGGTGCGCAACCACACCGTGCGCGAGGGCGACCTGCTGGTGCTCACCAAGGGCCTGGGCACCGGCCTGCTGCTGACCGCGCACAAGAAGGGTCTGGTGGACGACGCCTGCTACCTGGGCACTCTGACCCGCATGGCGCAGCTGAACCGCCGGGCCTCCCAGGCCATGTTGGCGGCGGGCGTGCACGCGGCCACGGACGTCACGGGCTTCGGCCTGCTGGGGCACCTGTGGGAGATGGTCTCCCCCGGCGGCCACGGCGTGGAACTGCACCTGCCCTCGCTGCCCCTCTACGAGGGCGCGCTCCTGGCGGCGGAACAGTTGGGCGTTTCCGGGCCCATGCGACGAAATCTCGCGCTGCCCAGTGAGTACTTTCAACTTCCCAGCGATTTGCCGATGTTCTGGACGGCCCTGCTGGCGGATCCGCAAACCTCGGGCGGCCTGCTGATGGCTGTTGCCCCCGAGCGCGGCGGCGAACTGCTGCAGCGCCTGCAGGATGCCGGCGAAGCGGCCTGTCTGATTGGCGAGATCCGGGGAGCCCGGGCTTCGTCCGAGTTCGTGAGCTGACAAACACACCGCGTGCAGCCCCCCGCGCGCAGTTAATCCGCGATGAACGCCATGACTGCCGGACAGAACGGTCGAGAGGCCGCGCTCTCGTCCATGAGGGGGGGACTGTGAAGACTTTTATCAAGCGCGATTTGGTGGAGCGGATCAGCACGCTCACCGGGCAACGCCACCAGGAGGTAGCCCGGATGGTCGATGCGCTGTTTCATTCCTTGCGGGGGATTCTGGAATCCGCCGATCCGGAATGCCGGGTGGAGATCCGCGATTTCGGAGTGTTCGAGGTCAAGAAGACCAAGGCAAAACCCCAGGCCCGCAATCCACGCACCAATGAAGTGGTCTACGTGCCGGCCCGGCGCAAGACCCACTTCCGCCCGGGCAAGCAGCTGAAGGAAGCGCTGCGGATCAGCCTGCCGGCGGAAGCCGTGCCGGAACAAGCGGCCGAAGAGCTGAGCCTGCCCCTGCAGGCCGGCACCTTTCAGAACGAGTACATCGAGAGCTGATCAATAGCGGTAGGTGAGGGCCAGCTGGGCGCGCCAGCGGTCCTCGCTCTCGCGCCGCTCCAGCCGCTGCCCGGCCTGCTCGTACTCCAGATAACGCAGCTCCCAGCTCTCGCGCAGGACGGAGAGGTCCAGGGCCACGGCCTCCTGCAGCAGCAGGCTCAGGCCCAGGGACACGCCGCGCCGCGGGGTTTCCACCTGGTAGTTCCAGTAGCTGTAGGGATCCTCGCCCTCGGGCCGCGCGGTCAGGCGGGTGTCCGTGCGGGCCTCGCCCGCCGTCCAGACGCCGCCGCGCAGACGCAGATCCGTGCCCGGCACGTACCACTCCCCGCCCAGCCGCAGCCGGTGCCGGCCCTGGAAAGCGCGCGCCAGCAGTTCGTCGCTGAGCAGCAGGTTCTGACCCGCGGGCAGATCCTCGTACTCCAGATCGGCCCAGTCCTGCCAATCCCAACTCAGGCCCACCTGCCAGAAGCGCTGCCGCCAACCGGCGCCCAGGGAGATCAGCGCCGGATAGCGGATGGAGTAGGTGCTGGCCCCGTGCAAGCCTTCCGGCAGAACCTGGCCCGGCTCCCCTTGCTGGACGTGGTAGCTCCAGTCCACGGTCTGCTTGTAGGCCGGCTCCAGCAGAAGGCCCAGCTGCAAGGGACCCGTGCGCGCCTGCAGGCCCAGCCGCAGGCTGACCCCGTCCAGTTTCACCTGATCGTAGCCGCGCCAGAGGATGGTGTCCACCGCGCTGGATTCCTGCTCCACCTGCTCCAGCACGCCCTGTCGGAAGGCCAGGGTCAGGCCGCCGGCGAGCGTCTGGGTGAGTTGCAGCGCGCCCGAGAGCAGCCAGGCGTCCATGTGGCCGGCCTGGCTGGAACTCACGCTCCAGTTCTGGTCGGGAAAGCCGGCCCGGCGGGAAAAATCCGCCAGCCGCGCCCAGCCCAGGCCCCAACAGAAGCCGCCCCGCACCGACGGCATGGGATAGGCGTAGCCGATGTGGCTGAAGTGGGCGAGGCTCTCCTCGCTGGTCTGCTCCGTGCCGTCGGTGGAAACCGACTGGGTCAGGGACTCATTCCCCAGTTCATAGCCCAGGTTGAGCTCCGCCCGGCGCTGCCAGGCCAAGGCCGCCGGATTGTACCAGGCGGCGCTCCAATCCTCGCCCAGGGCCGTCAGGGCGCCGCCCATCCCCATGGCCTGGCTGCCGGGCAGGCGCTCGTGGTCCAGCCAGGCCTGTGCCTCCGGCGAGGACGCCCACAGACAGGCGGGCAGGCTGATCAATCCGGCAAGCAGCAGGATGCGGGACATGGGGATCCTCCGGCGCTGGGCGGATCAGCGGGTGTCGCTGTCCGGCTTGGGCGGGCTGGGCGTGACGGGTTGGGCGGGCCGGGTCTTGCGGGGCCGGGTCTCGCGGGGCTTGCCGTCGTCCTTGCCCCGGGGAGCCCGGCTGGTTGCGCTGCTGTCCGCCTGGGCCTGGGAGAGCCGGGGCGTGGCGTGCCCCTCCCCCATCACCACCAGCGGCGCGGGGAGCGGCGGCGCCACCAGCGCCGGCGCAGCGGGTTCGGAACTGGCGCCGCCCGCCGAACCCCGGGTCCAGGCCGCCTGGCCCTGGAAGCTCGCCCAGCGGTCCGAGCCGCGGTGGGAATAGGAATCCGGCGCGCCGGTCTCCAGCCAGCTCTCGCCGGCGTGGCAGGACAGGCAGTCGGAGGCGGAGTCCGGGCGGAACAGGCGGCTCTCCGCCAGGATCTGCGGGTGGTTGAGCCGCGTGTAGCAGGACAGGCTCAGGGCCAGGGGCAAGACCAGCAGCAGGATTCTCAAAACCGCCTCCGTTCCGGCACTGTGTGCGCCGCGCTAGTGTCGCCCATTCCGGCCGCATGCGCAAGAAAAACCCGCCGCGGGAGCGGCGGGCGGGAATTCGACGGGCCTTGGACGCCCCAAGCGCGAGCCAGGATCCCGGCGCGCGGAAGGATCAGAAACTTTCCATGTAGGTGATGCGCAACTCGCGGCTGACGCTGTCCACCGGGCGGCCGGTCAGATCCCGGCGGTTGGTGAGCACATCGCGGAAATCCATTTCCAGCGACAGGCGCTCGGCGAAGGTCCAGCGCGCGCCCAGATTGAGGAAGCCCTTGTTCTTGGACAGGCCCGTGCGGATGTCATCCCAGGCGAAGTCGTACTCCGCCACCGCCATGATTTCGTCGTTGATGGACTTGTCCACTCCGAACCACATGTTCAGGCCGGCGTCGTCGTCGTTCTCCATGGGATTGACGTTGGCGCCCAGGTGCAGGCCCATCAGCCCCATGTTGCCCACCAGGTAGTTCTTCCCCGCCGCCGCGTAGAAGCCCTTGGCCTTGATCTCGTAGCGGTCCACCGTGCGGGTGGGATCGTCCGGATCGGCGGGCGCGTCCTTCAGCCAGCGGCCGTGGCCCTGGCCGGAATAGCCCAGCACCAGGGCGGGCCAGGAGACGGTCTCGTCGAAGAGCCGGTACTTGAGCGCCAGTTCGGGGCGGCCGTTCCAGTCCGGGTTCTGGTCGCTGATGATCCGCGTGCCGCCGAAGGAAGCGCCCATGTTGAGGCGGTCCAGCAGGCCGACGCCGAAGGCCAGCAGCACGCCGCCCTCCGCGTAGAGATTCATGTCGAAACTGAAGTCACCCTTCTGCAGGATGCCTCCGGTGGGGTTGTCGATCAGCTGGTTGATGGGCAGGGTTTTCATGTTCTGGGCCGCGGCGCTGCCCGCGAGCAGGGCCAGGCCGGCCAGTCCGAACGCCAAGCGCTTCATCTGGTGAGTCCTCAGCTTATTTCTCAATCAGCTCGATGTTGGCCCGGGGCAGCGTGACACGCTCGCCGCCCTCCGTCTCCACCTCCAGCACGCGCACGTGGGCGCCGCTCTCCACCACGGTGAGCTCCGGAGGCAGCGCGCTGACCCGGCCTTTGCGCCCGAACCAGGGCTGGCGGATGATCCGCACCTCGCTGCCGATCTCCAACGCGCCCGTGTGACGCGATTCCTCCACCAGCGCCTTCTCAGGCAGCGGAACCACGATCTCCGGCCGGATCACACCGGCGCGGATCTGGGTGGCGCCATTGACGGAGGCGTGCCGGCCCTGCAGCTCGCCCAAGAGGTCCCAGGTGCGCTGGGTCATGGGAATCTCGCCGTAGCCCTCGGTGAGGATCAGCGTGATCCCGATCTCCTCGTTGCCCGTGATCGCCACGCCCAGTTCGAAGCCCAGCAGCTCGGTCAGGTCGCCCTTGTCGAAGCCGCCGGCGATGATCCCGCTGACGCCCAGCTCGCGGGCCTTGAGCAGCGCCTCCAGCGTGACCCCCGCGCCGCCCACCAGCAGCTTGCCGCGCTGCTCGGGTTTGAGGTGGGCCACGGTGAGCAATTCCGCCGGCCCCGCCGTGGCGCGTTCCAGCGGACCCCAGGCCTCGCCGCCCACGCCGAAGATGCCCTGGATGTAGGCGCCCTGGGTGCGGATGGTGACGCCCTCGCGCTCGTGCACGGCGATCACCTCGCCGTCCATGAAGGCGTTCACCTCCACGGGCACCGGCGGCCGCTGGAGGATCACCTGGCCGGTGCGCAGGGAGATGGACTCCACGGTGCCGTCGATGGGGCTCTCGCAGGTGGATTTGAACATCCCGAAGAAGGAGCGCGTCAGGGCCAGGGTCTCGCCCTTGGCCACCGGGTCCTTTTCCTTTTTCAACATGGCGTCGCGCAGTTCGCCGGGCTCCACGCCCAGGGCGTGGGCCACCTGGACCGGATAGATGTCGCCGGGCAGGTCCGTGCGCGCCACCACTTGATCGAAGGTGACCCGCTGGCCCACCTGGACCGTCACCTCGCCCAGCAGGGGGAGGCGGCGCTCCTTGATGACGACGGTGCCGCGCGCCACGCGCAGGCCGGGAGTGAAGGAGGTTGCCATGGAGCCTCGGGTTTGATCGCTGCCGGCGAAGGTGGCAAACCGCAAGGAGTCGCCCGCTTGCGGAGCGGGCCTACCTCGTCAGCTGGCGGTACTTGATCCGGTGCGGGCCGGCCTCCAGTCCGCGTTCCTTGCGGTTCTTCTCGTAGTCGCTGAAGTTGCCTTCGAAGAACACCACCTGGCTGTCGCCCTCGAAGGCCAGGATGTGGCTGGCGATGCGGTCCAGGAACCAGCGGTCGTGGCTGATCACCACCGCGCAGCCGGCGAAGTTCAGCAGGCCCTCCTCCAACGCGCGCAGCGTGTTCACGTCCAGGTCGTTGGTGGGCTCGTCCAGCAAGAGGACGTTGGCGCCCTCGCGCAGGGTGCGCGCCAGGTGCACGCGGCCGCGCTCGCCGCCGGAGAGGAGGCCCACGGGCTTCTGCTGGTCCTGCCCGCTGAAGTTGAAGCGCCCCACCCAGGCCCGGGCGTTGAGCTCGCGGTTGCCGATGGTCAGCGTCTCCTGGCCGCCGGAAATCACCGTGTAGATGCTGTCCTCGGGGTTCATGGGCCGGCTCTGGTCCACGTAGCCCAGCGTCACGGTCTCGCCCACGCGAATCTCGCCCGAGTCCGGCGTCTCCTGCCCGGTGATCAGGCGGAAGAGCGTGGTCTTGCCTGCGCCGTTGGCGCCGATGACGCCCACGATGCCGCCGGGCGGCAGGCTGAAGGTCAGGTTGTCGAAGAGCAGGCGGCCGTCGTAGCCCTTGCCCAGGCCCTTGGCCTCGATGACCACCCCGCCCAGGCGCTGGTTGGCCGGGATGAAGATCTCCAGGTCGTCCTGGACCTTCTCGGTCTGCTGGGCGGACATCTCCTCGAAGCGCGCGATGCGCGCCTTGCTCTTGTCGTGACGGGCCTTGGGGCTCTGGCGCACCCACTCCAGCTCGTGTTCCAGGGCCTTGCGGCGCTTGCTCTCCTGCTTCTCCTCGGCCGCCAGGCGCGCCGACTTCTGCTCCAGCCAGCTGCTGTAGTTGCCCTCGAAGGGAATGCCGTGGCCGCGGTCCAGTTCGAGGATCCAGCCGGCCACGTTGTCCAGGAAGTAGCGGTCGTGGGTCACGGCCAGTACGGTGCCCGGATAGCGCGCCAGATACTGCTCCAGCCAGGCGACGGACTCGGCGTCCAGGTGGTTGGTGGGCTCGTCCAGGAGCAGCACGTCCGGCGCGGAGAGCAGCAGGCGGCAGAGGGCCACGCGGCGCTTCTCGCCGCCGGAGAGCACGTCCACCAGCGTCTCCGGATCCGGGCAGCGCAGCGCGTCCATGGCCTGCTCGAGCTTGGAGTCCAGGTCCCAGGCGCCCAGGTGGTCGATCTTCTCCTGCAGCACGCCCTGGCGGGCTATCAGCTTGTCGAAGTCGGCGTCCGGGTCGGCGAACTGCTCGCTGATGGCGTTGAACTCGGCCAGCAGCTGCGCGGCCTCGCCCGCGCCCTCGGTGACGGTCTCGCGCACGGTGCGGCCGGGCTCGAGCTGCGGCTCCTGGGGCAGGTAGCCGAAGCGCAGGCCCTTCTGGGCGACGATCTCGCCCACGATGTCCGTGTCCAGCCCGGCGATGATCTTGAGCAGCGTGCTCTTGCCCGAGCCGTTCAGGCCCAGCACGCCGATTTTGGCGCCGTAGTAGAAGCCGAGGTAGATGTCGCGCAGGATCTGGCGCTTGGTGTCGCGCAGGACCTTGCCCACGCCGATCATGGAAAAGATGACCTTCTGGTCGCTCATGTAGCCCTCTGGTTGTGAATTGCCCTCAAGGTACGAAGGGCGGCGCCCCTAACTGTCACATGGCCAGCCCACCATTGCCTGTCATCCCAGCGAAAGCGCCCGGCGCACCAGCGCCGGGACGGGATCCCATGGCCGATGCCCAGCGGCAACCGTCTCCACATTGCCGACGAGCGATTATGTCCCCGGCGCAGCGAAGCGCCGGGCTGATTCAATCAGCCCAACGCCTCGCGGCGTTTGGGGCCGTGGGAATCCGGTTGGGAAGGGGGCGACTCTTCACGTGGGGACGGGCGACAGGATCCCAGCTTACGCTGGGATGACAGGCCTTTGGGAAGGCCGGCCCTTGAGGTGTCAGGCCCTAAGGATGAAAGTTGCCGCCCCAGTGTATTCATGATTTCCGTTGTCGCCAAGCGGCGGGATTGCCTCCTTCCAGCGGTCACTCAACTCTTCCCGCTCGGCGGAGCAGCGTCCTGGAGGTGGCATGGAACACGTGGCGACGCCCGGACTCACTCGTCTGACCCGGCTGGCCCGCCGCCTGGGGAGCGGTCTGTGGCGCGTGGTACTGCCGGCCCTGCTGCTCTGGATGTTGCTGGAGATCGTGATGCGGGTGGGGCTGGGACTGGGCTGGTTGCCGACGCGACCCCCGGACTTCTGGTTGGCTGGTGCGGCTAAACTCTGGCGCTGGGTGACCTGGCGCCAGCTGAACGGGGGCATGGGCCTGACTCTGGCCTTTCTGCCCGTCGCGCTAACCCTCTCGGTGCTGGCGCCCCGGCGCGGGCTGGCCTTCGCCAGCCTCGCCACCGCCCTGCTGCTGGCCATGCACCCACTTGTGCACATCTATCTTCCCCAGTGGTCCTCCCTGCCTGCCGTGGGCCGCTTCAGCATCGCCGCGGACCTCGTCATGCAAGCCCTCACCCTGCCCCTGCTGACCTGGCTGGCGGGGCGCGCGCTGTTCCGCGCCGGCCTGGGTGGCACGGGCACGACCCGGACACCCGCGGGCACGCGCGTCCGCCCGGAAGGACTGGCGTGGGTGGGGCTGTCCATTCTCGTCGCCGGCCTGGCCGCGCCGCTCTTCCTCGTGTGGTCCATGGGCACGGCGGAGGCCCCGCTGCGCATGACCTTGGCGACCCTGATCGACGCGAACCCGGTCGCCGTGCTAGTGCTGGGCGCGCCGCTGCTGGCGGGCATGGCGCTGGTGGCCGGGCCGCGCGGACGGTGGCGGCGCCCGGTCCTGACAGCCGTGCCCGTGCTGCTGATTTATGGGTTGGTGGCGCTGGCACTGGAGGCCGTCAAACCGCTGATCCTCGAGCGGATCCATTCGCCCCTGCCAGCCTCGCCCTTGTGGAATCCCGAGGTGGTTTCCGTTGGCGCCTGGATCCTGCTGTGCGCCCAGCCCTTCCTGTGGGCGGCCTGGATCCTGGCCCTGCGCCGTCCGGCCGCGCCCGTCTCCCCCTGACGTGATGAACCACCAGCCTGGAGCCGCCGATGTTTTTCGACCTCTACGACATCTTCCAGAACATCCGCATCCGGGGGGCCGAGCATAAAGCCGATCGGGCGCGCGAACTGGCCGGCGACCTGGACGAGCGCGTCGAGACCCTGGAGCGCCGCGTGGCCATGCTGCTGATGACCAGTCAAGCCTTGTGGGACTTCATCAAGCGCCACCACGACCTCACGGATGCCGACCTGCTCGCGCAACTCAAGGAGATCGAGGCCGAAGCGGGACGGCCGGACGGCAAGGCGGTCAAGGAGGCGATCCGCAACTGTCCGGCCTGCGGCAAGACCCTGCAGAAGACTACCGGAACCTGCCTGTATTGCGGGCACAAGGCGGATCTGCTGCCCTTCGAACGGACCTGATCTCGCACCGCCCGCGATGGTTGCTGGCGTATCAGCCAACCAGAACCCAAATTAGGCGCCACAAACAAACCTCTCCAACCCGAAGGGAAGCGCCATGGCCGGACACACCCTCACTTATCACCGCGTGCTGCGGGCGCCGGCGGAGCGCGTCTATCGGGCTTTCCTGGACCCCGCCGCGCTGGTCAAGTGGATGTCGCCCAACGGCTTCACGGCCACCGTCCACGAGCAGGACGCCCGCGTGGGCGGCGGCTACCGCATCTCGTTCACCAACTTCTGCAGCGGCGGCAGCCACTCCTTCGGCGGACGCTACCTGGAGCTGGTTCCGGGCGAGCGCATCGTCCACACGGACGCCTTCGACGACTCCAATCTGCCCGGCGAAATGGTGGTCACGGTGGAGTTCAAGACCGTCTCCTGCGGCACGGACCTGACCATCACCCAGGTCGGCGTGCCGGAGGTGGTTCCCGCCGAGGCCTGCCACCTGGGCTGGCAGGAATCCCTGGCCCTGCTGGCGCTGCTGGTGGAGGCGGAGATCCCGGCCTAAGCCGCGGCCCACTTGCCAGCCAGCCGACGATTCCCTCTCTTGTGGCGCGCCGCCGTTACGGAACCCGCACCTCAAGCGGACGGTGGCGCACCAACAGGAGGAGCACCGCATGACAACACGTCATTTGCCGACCATCGCCGCGCTGGGTCTGTTGCTGGTCGCGGGCCGGATGTTCGCACAAGGCGAAGCGCCCGCGGCGTCTTCGCCGCTCGTGGCCCCGCTGCCGGGCATCGCGGCGGAGGATCGCCAGCCCAACGGCTGCGTGGACTGCCACCGCAACTATGTCGACCTGAAGATGGACCAGCGGCTCAGCACCCTGATGGCCGGCTTCGGCGAGAGTGTGCGGCCGGACCTGCTGGCCAAGGCCCAGGCGGCGGCTCCGGCGGGCGCAACGCTGCAGGGGCGGCACCCCAAGGTGAACGTGGCGGCCAACGTGCCGGGCAAGTGTCTGAACTGCCACCGCCGCGATTCGGAGATGGCGCCGCCCTTCACGCGCCTGATGCACGCCATCCACCTGACGGGCGGTGAGGACAATCCCTTCGCCTCCCAGATGGGCGGGGCCTGCTCCTCCTGCCACAAGCTGGACGCGGCCACGGGCCAGTGGCGCATTCCCACGGGTCCGGAAGAATAGCGACGCATTGACGCCCGCCCGGGTGCCGTCGGGCGTCCATGGCTGGCGAACACGCCGCAGGTGAACGACCTTTCCCGCCGTCGACGCGGGCCGCGTGATGCGGCATCGCCCTCCGACGCCGAGGCACTTCCATTTGTCAGACCAGGAGGACCCCATGGCAAAGGGCGCCAATCCCCCCAAGAAAGAGACCAAGAAGCCCAAGAAGGACACCAAGGCCAAAGAGCCGAAGAAGTAGTCCTTGCCGCCGACCAGCCGTCCGCCCCGCCCCGTCACTCCGCTGCTGGAGGGATGCCGGCGGGGCGGATCGTGATACAAGGACCAGGCGGCACCCGGCGTTAACCGCTCCACCTCCACTTCATCCTTGCCCCGCGCCGTACGGACAACCATGTTTCCAGCGTTCGTCGTTTCGCCCGCGCTCTCCGCGCCACAGGATCGGTGCGTCCGCCATTGGTGATTGGAGCCAGTATGTCGCGTCAATCTCAGGTCTTGATCGCCGGGCTGGTTGCCCTGTTGACGGCCACGTCGTTGTCCGCCCAGCAGGACGTGCTGGTGCCCGCTGGTTCGTGGATCCAGGGCCCGGCCCTGTGTGTGGCCGCGCACGGCGGCAACACCCTGGTGGGCACCGGGGCGGGGTTGGACTGTTACGCCCTGGCGAATCCCGCTGCGCCGCAGCGGCTTGGACGACTGAGGCTTCCCTTCGCCCCGCGTCACGTCGCCTGGGACGGCGGCCCGCTGGGTGCGCTGGCGAGTGACCAAGGACAGCTGGCGATCGTGGACCTGACCAGTCTGGCGGCGCCGACCCTGCTGGCGCTGCTGGATCTGGCCGGCCCGGTCACGGGGATGGCCCTGGCGGATTCGCTGCTCTATCTGGGAGTCCAAACGGAGCGTTGGGTGGGCGAGCTGGCCGTGGTGGACTTGCGTGAGCCGCAACAGCCCTTGCTGATCCACGAGCAAACCCTCTGGGAACCCGGGCGCCTTGTATTGTCGCCGCGGGGTCTCGTGGCGGGCAGCGGCGACCAGTTCGTTCTTTATGGACTCGACGACCCGGCGGCGCCGGTCCAACTTTCCACCATCGACCTGGTGCTGGATCCGCGGCTGCCCTTCGCCGTGGCCGGCGACCTGTTGGTCTCCTCCTACGTCTTCTGGGAAGAGGAGCACGGTTTCCAGGCCGTGGACATCAGCGATCCGGCGGCCCCCGCGCGATTGGGTCTCCTACAGGGTTGCTACTTCGGCGGCGTGCTGGGGTTGGCGCCGCCTTGGGCCTACGCCACCTGCGGGGACCGCGTTCTCTCCGTCCTGGATTTCCACAACCCCGCCCAACCCGCCCACGCGGGGGACCTCGCGCTGTCCGGCATGATCAGCGCAGCGGCCTTGGACGGCGACCTGTTGTCCGTCGTGGTGGGCAGCGGGCTGGACGTGGTGGATCTCGCCCAGCCGGAGGCTCCAGTCCTGGCGGGCGGGTTGTCGTTTCCCGGGATTGGAATCGCCAGCGCCGCGTCCGGCCGCTGGGCCTGCCTGGCCCAGTCGGAGCGCGTCCTCTTGCTGGATGTGTCCGATCCGGCCGCGCCCACGCCCGTGGACAGCGTCTTCATCGGCGACAGCTGGAACACCCAGGCCAAGAACGTGGCCTTCCTGGACAGCGCGACCCTGGCGGTCTGCAGCGATGTGGCGACCTGGATCTTCCAGGTGGCCGCGGATGGCCGCCTGACCGACGTGGCCGAGCTGCCCGGTTCCATGGACGCGGTGGCGGGCGGGGGCCTGGTTTGCCTGTCGCGGAACACCAACGGCGAAAGCCTGCAGGTCTGGGATCTTGCCGATGAAAACCAGCCGCGATTGCGCTCTACTGTGGCGCTGCAGAACGTCAAACAGGTTGAAATGCTCGGCCGCCTGGCGATCGTGCGCACCAACCAGCCCGCGCAGCTGCTCACGGTGGATCTGGCCGACCCCGACAACCCGGTCATCCGGGGCCAGCTGGACTGGCCGGAGTGGTGGTCCTACTCCCTGGCCGTGCGGGACAGTCTGGCCTACGTGTCTGTGGGGCCCAACGCCATCGTCGAACACAGCCTGCAATGGATCGACCTGCGGCGGCCGGAGCAGCCCCAGATCCTGGGCAGCTTGACCCTGCGGGGCGCGTTGCGGAGCCTGGCGGTGTGTGGCGCGCACCTAGTGGGGGGCGGCCCGGCGGCTCGCGAGCTGAGCGTGTTCGCCCTGGGCGGCGCGGGGGTGCCGGAGTGGGTCCAAACCTTGGCCGTGGAGCCCGGCGGCTGGCCGGGACACGTGGCCAGTGCGAACAGCCTGGTTTTCCTGCCTGCGGAGGCCCGCGGTCTGACCATCCTGCGCAACACCCTGGCGCCCGATCCGGCCTTCTCGCCGGAGCTGCACGTGGAGCGGCTGCCGGACCACCGCCTGCGGCTGAGCTGGTCGCGCCACCCTGCCCCGGGCTTCTTCCGCGTGGAGCAGCGCGGGGTGTCCGCGGGACCCTGGGAGAGTCTGCTCACCACCCGCCAGACCACCGTCGAGGTGGAACCCGGCTGGCCGCAGAGCACCTATCGCGTGGTGCAAGTGTTTGAGTAAGCCCTGCTCTGGCGCGAGGTCCCCTGTTTGCCACATTCATGAGTGTCCAACGTGACGGGAACCCCGGCGCCGATTGTGCGGATGCTTGTTGTCCGCTCCGCCGGCCGCCACGGAGTCTGGATTCCCCTGTCCCGTCAGCGGTCACAGCAGGAGTGAGCCGTGCGCGCGTTTCCCTTTCGCAAAGTCGATGCCTTCGCAACCAGCACCTCGGCGGGCAATCCGGCGGGCGTGGTGCGGCTGGCCGCCATCGATGAGCTGAGCGCGTCGGACATGCTCCGTCTGGCGGCCGAGCTGCAGGGCTACGTCAACGAGGTGGCCTTCCTGGCACCGCAGGGCGAGCGCCTGGCGCTGCGCTTCTTTTCCGCCGAGCGCGAGGTGGAGTTCTGCGGCCACGCCACCATCGCCGCCCTGCACGACTTGCTCGCCACGAACGCGGGCTGGCGCGCCCGGCCCGTCGTGGAGATCGTCACGCGCAAGGGCGTCCTGGCGGTGGAAAACCAAGTGGCGGCGGAGGACGCGGTCTACATCACGGCTCCGGCGCCGCGCGTCGCCGCCAGCGCGCCTCCGGCCGGGTTGCTGGCGGAGGCCTTGGGACTACCCACCGCCGCGCTGGACAGCACGCGTCCCCCGGCCGTGGTCAACGCCGGACTGGAGACGCTGCTGGTGCCGCTGGCGGGCCTGGAGGCGCTGCTGGCCCTGGCGCCGGACTATGCCGTGCTACGGGCCTTTTGCCAGGAACAAGGACTGGACATCGTGCTGGTCCACTGCCGGGAAACCGTCGATCCGTCGCACGCCTTCCGCACCCGGGTCTTCGCCCCGACCTTCGGCTACCTCGAGGATCCGGCCACCGGCTCCGGTAGCGCCGCGCTGGGGCACCACCTGCTGCTGAGCGGAGAGTGGGACGGCGCGCCGCTGGTCCTGGAGCAGAACGGCCGGCGCAACCACGCCAACCGCGTGCGCCTGAAAGCCCGGCGCGCGGACGACGGCTGGGACCTCTCCTTTGGCGGCGGTGCCGTGACCCGCCTCCGCGGCGAGTACCTGCTGGCTTAAGCGCGCCGCGCCCACTTGGGCCCGCCGCGCCTGTATCACACCAAGCCGGGATTGAGCGCCATGAAGCTTCGCACTCCGCGCCGCGCGCACTTCGAACCCATCGGCCTGGGTCGGCAACAGGCCCTGGCGGGCGCGCGCTTCGCCTCGTTCCGCCGCCGGGCCCTGGCCTTCCTGGTGGATTTCGGGCTCCTCTCGCTGGGCCTGGGCCTCTGCTTGTTGCCTGGCGCCCTGCACGGCTCGGGTGACGGCCAGGTCAACATGGACTTCACGATGGACATCGATCCCTTCCACGGCTGGCCGCTGCTGAGTCTGCCCCTGTACTTCGGCCTGCTGACGTGGTGGGGGCGGGGTCAGACCCCAGGAAAGAAATGGCTGGGAATCCGGGTGGAGTCCCTGGTCCACGAACGGCTGACGCTCTGGCACTCCGTCGAGCGCTCCCTGGGTTACGCGGCCTCGGTGCTGGAGGGTGGCTTCGGGTTCGCCCAGTATTACATCCACCCCAATCGGCAGACCGTCCACGACCGGATCGCGGAGACCATCGTGATCCGCGTGGAGGCTCCCGCGGCGCTTGTGCCGGTGGCTGACGGCGCGCCCGCTCCCGCGGCCGAGCCGGAAACCACGGCGTCTACCCTGGAGCCGGCGCCCGCCCAGCTTCCTCCAGCCACGGAAAGGGATTCGGTGTGACACACAGCGCCACGCCCGCGCCGGACCCGGAGCGCGAGGTCGTCCATGTCCGCCGCCTGGACGCCGCGCCGGAGCGCGTCTACGAGGCGGTGATCGACCCGCTGCAGCTGGCAGCCTGGTGGGGACCGGCCGGCTTCCGCAACACCTTCCACGACTTCGATCCGCGCCCGGGCGGCCGCTGGCGCTACACCATGCACGGCCCCGACGGGATAGCCTATCCCAACGAGACGGAGTTCGTCGAGCTGGAGCGGCCCCGGCGGATCCTGCTGCGCCACCTGCGGCCGCGCCACCGCTTCGAGCTGGAGCTGCGGCTGAGCCCGCTACCGGCGGGCACCGAACTGGTCTGGACCATGCGCTTCGAGTCCGCCAAGGATCTGGCCGGAATCCGGCAGTTCATCCTGGCCGCCAACGAGCAGAACCTGGACCGGCTGGCGGCGCTGCTGCAGGCGGACGACGCCTGAACCGGCCCGCGCCGCCGAACCGCAAGGAGCCCTTATGAGAATTTTCTCGCACGGCCTCGCACCCCTGCCGACCCTGCTTGTGCAGGCCCTGCTCCTGCAGGCCCTGCTCCTGCTGGCCGGAACCACGGACCTGGCGCGCGCCGGCACTCTGCCCGCCGCCCGGATCGAGTATGAAATCCGCCACAGCGGCCAGGCGGCGCCGGAGGAAGGCGTCATCCAGCTGGACTGCGACGCGCGGGGCGCCCGGGTGCGCCAGCTGCCGGCCGGCGAGTGGATTCCCGGCGCGCCGCGCGAGACCGGCTACCAGGACTTCGCGGCCGGCCGCACGCTGCAGCTATTGGTGGACCGGGAGGGTCGGCGCTGTCACACGCTGGCGGAGTTCGCCGCGCTGCCCGCGCTGGAGGCGACGGCCGAGACGGCGGAGATCCTGGGCCTGCCCTGCCGCAAGTGGACGGCCACGCTCTACTCCAACCGCATCGAGCTGTGGTCCACCGTCGCCGCCGGTCTGCGGGGCGGGCCGCGGCTCTCCCTGCTGGACCCCGACGGACTGGTGTTGCGCATTCTGGTCAACGGCGAGCTGGAGTTCGTCGCCGCCAGCCTGGAGGAATTGCCGCACCAAACGGACCTGTGGCCGGCGGATCCCGGCGAGGCCGTGGACGCGGCCGAGTACCGGGCTCGGGTCACGGCGGGCTGGGTCACCACGCTGCCCGTCTTCCAGCGCGAACAAGTCTGTTTCAACCCGGCCGCCGTGGACACCGCCGCCATGCGGCTGGCCCTGCGCGCCGCCCGAGCGGCCGACAGCAGCGCCGTGCTGCGTTTCGCCGCGGGCACCCTGCTGCTGCGCAAGCTCACGCTGCCGCGCCTGGCGCCGGGCCAGCTCTTCGCCGAGCTGGTGGAGCGCAGCCGGGGCGACGCCTACGATCGCACGGGCTCGCTCTTCCTCGTGACTGAAGAGCGCGGCGGGAGCCTGCTGGACGCTCTGGAGCGCGGCGTCGGCGCGCTGCCGCGGCTGACGACCCGCGACGGGCGCGACTATCGCGGCCTGACGGCCACGCCGGACTACCTGCCGCCGCTGGAGCTCGTGCGCTTCATCACGCCCTTCGGGGTCGGGCACTACAACGAGCAGGTCCAGGTGAAGGGACAGGTCTGGGCGGATTCCGCCGTCTACCGGCTGGAGCTGAGCGAACTCCTGCCCGCGCTGGAGGGGCCGGTGTGGATCGGCGCCTTCGTGGGCAACTACGACGCCGGCGGCCACGAGCTGAGCCTGACCCTGCGCCACCATCCCGGCGAGCGCACCGTGCAGCCCGAAGCCCCCGGCGACGGCTGGTGCCTGCCGCTTTTCAACACGCTGAACGTGCTGGAGATGGCCGGCCAGGAGTACGGGCGCCTCTTCGAACAGGACACCTTGCGCGTGGACTTCGAGCTGCCCGCCGGCCTGACGGACGTGCGCCTGCGCTACACGAGCACGGGCCACGGCGGCTGGGGCGGCGGCGACGAGTTCAACCCCAAGCCCAACCGGATCCTGCTGGATGGCCGCGAGCTGGCCACGGTCACGCCCTGGCGCAGCGACTGCGCCGGCCTGCGCCACCTCAATCCGGCCTCGGGCAACTTCTGGAACGGCGTCTCGTCCTCGGACCTGAGCCGCTCGGGCTGGTGTCCGGGCGCGGCGGCGGAACCGCTGACCATCCGGCTGCCCGAGCTGGCGCCCGGCCCGCACCGCCTGGAAGTGGCCATTCCCCAGGGTGCGCCCGAGGGCGGCAGCTTCAGCGCCTGGAACGTCTCGGGCACGCTGCTGGGCAGCCGGCCGGGCACCCGTCCCTGAGCGCGGCCACCCCTCCGCCAACGGTCCCCACCGCCGGTCGCGCCGGGCCTGCCGGTGGAGTTCTGAACCCGTTCCGCAGCCGCCCCCACTTCCGCAACTTGTTGTAAAACAGGTTCGGCAACCCGCATTCTCCCCCCAGTGTCGAGATCGAAATGAGCGACGACCCCACCCGCCTGCAACGCATCCTGGACCAGCTGACCGTGATGATGGACCACATGGCCGTCCAGACCTGGTACTTGACGGACGAGGACACCTACGGTCTGGTCAACCAAGCCCACGCCCGCTTCCTGGGGCGCGACAAGGAGGAGCTGGAGGGCCGCCGGCTGGAGGAGATCTTTCCACCCGCCGTGGCCGAGGTCTGCCGCCGCTCCAACCGGATGGTGCTGGAGACCCGCGCTCCGGTGGAGGTGGAGGAATGGGTGACGGATGCCCGGGGCGAACTGCGGTTGCTGGAGATCGCCAAGACGCCGTCCATCTCGGCCGCCGGCACGGTCTCCCACATCATCTGTTCGGGCCAGGACATCACCCGGCGCCGGGCCGCAGAGGAGCGGCTGGCCCAGAGCGAGGCCAACTTCCGCGCCCTGGTGGAGACCCTCGACGACCTGGTGCTGATCAGCGGCGCCGAAGAGCGCATCCTCTACGCCAACCCGGCCGCCATCCGCAAGCTGGACTACGCGGACGAGGTCCTGCGGGCCATGACCTTGGTGGAGCTGCATCCGGCCTGGGATCAGCCGGAGGCCGCGCGCAGCCTGGAGGAGCTGGTCGCCGGCACGCGCTCGAGTTGCCGCTTCCCGCTCCGCAGCCGCCAGGGCGGGCTGATCCCCGTGGAAACCCGGCTCTGGACCGGCACCTGGAACGGCCAGCCTTGCCGCTTCGGTCTCTGCAAGGACCTGAGCAAGGAGCAGGAGTCCCAGCAGAGATTCGAAACGCTGTTTCGCCGGAACCCCGCGCTGATGGCGATCAACGATGCCCAGACGCTGCAGTTCGTCGACATCAACGAGTCCTTCGTCAAGGCGCTGGGCTACTCCCGGGAGGAGCTGCTGGGCCGGACCAGCCGCGAATTGGAGCTCTTTCCCGACCCGGAGCAACAGGCCCGGGTGGCGGAGATGGTCCGCACCTACGGCAAGGTCGAGGAGGTGGAGCTTAGCGTGCGGGACAAGGCCGGGCAGCTCCACGCCGGCCTGTTCGCGGGCGACCTGGTGGAGAGCCAGGGGCAGCACTATTTCCTCACCGTCATGGTGGACATCTCGGAGCGCCGACGGGCGGCGGAGGAGCGCGAGCGCGTGATCGTGGAACTGCGCTCCGCCATGGACCAGATCAAGACCCTCAAGGGCATCGTGCCCATCTGCGCCAAGTGCAAGAAGATCCGCGACGACCGGGGTTACTGGCAACAGGTGGAGGCCTACATCAGCCAGCGCACGGAGGCCAACTTCAGCCATGGCCTCTGCCCGGACTGCGTGGAGACCTTGTACGTGCACCATGGGTTGGGAGAATCCGGCGGGCCGACCGAGTGACGGCGCCCCGGCGCATCGAAACCCATCGACAAGGTGGTCGAATGGACGCGTATCACATCCGGGCGGCGACACCGGCGGACCTGGAGATCCTGGTGCATCACCGGCAGCGGATGTTCGAGGACATGGGGCGGACGGATGCGGCCGGCCTGGCGGCCATGCGCGCAAGCGCGGCCGGGCTGCTGCGTCGCCGCTTGGCGGAAGGGACCTACCTGGGCTGGCTGGTGGAGGCGGCGGACGGCCGGGTGGTGGCCGGCGGCGGGATCATCCTGCTGGACGTCCTGCCCGGCCCCACCTTCCCGGATCCGCGCCGGGGCTGGGTGGTCAACATGTACACGGAGCCGGAGCACCGCCGGCGTGGCCTGGCCCGCCAGCTGCTGGAAACCATGATCGCCTGGAGCCGGGCCCGGGGCATGCCGCGCCTCTTTCTCCACGCCAGCCCCGACGGCCGGCCCTTGTACGAGCAACTGGGCTTCGCGCCGACATCGGAGATGAGCCTGAACCTTTGATGAAGGCCCTGGACGCGGCGCACAGTCCGCTGTCCGTCAAAAGGGGTTGCCGGAGCGGGGGTTCCAAAGTACGACGTGTGCCTCCCGGACGCCTTGCTGCAGAGTGATCGGCAGCGCGCGCAAGTCGGCGACATCAATGCGGATGGGCAGATTCGAGCAGGCAAAGGCCTCGCGCAGGGCGTTCAGGTGTGCCGGGTTGATCGGCTGATCAGATACCAACACCAAATCCAGGTCCGACCATTCCCGGGCGCGGCCTTGCACGCGACTGCCGTGACACCAAACCTCCAGCTCCGGACATTGAGCGGCCAGGATTCCAAGGACCTGGTCCCGCCATGCCGCCGGCAATTCGAGCCCGGGCTCAGTCATGCTGAAGTCGCTCCAGGAGCTGTTCGGCGCGCGTGGCCATCAGCCGGGCGGCCTGCAGGGCCGTGTCGGCGTTGGCGGGATTGTAGGTGTGGGCCGAGAGATTTCGTGCTTCGGTGAAGGTGAACCACTCGGCGGGATCAACCAAGAGGCCGCGCTCGGCGGCCAGGCGGAACAACTCCTTGCGCGACCATGTGGGGACGGCGGACTCGGCATTGATGTTCTGACCCACCCAGCGCTGGATGTACTTCCAGCACAATTCGTAGACGTATTCGAAGCGCTGGATCAGGCCGTCGCGCAGCAACAATCGCTCGGCCTCAGGCCCGTGATGTGAGTCGTAGAGCAGCACGGCCTGTTTGAGCATCTCGACGGCAAGTCCCAGTGGCTGCAGATCGAGTGGCATGCTCCGGCTCCAATCAGGCGGGTTTGGTGATGTCCCAGCGCGCCTTCTCCAGCTGGCCCGGCGTGTCGGCGGCCAGGCTGAAGGGCCGGCCGCGCGGGTCGCCTCAGACGTGCTGGTCGATTAGCACCGGGTTGCCATCCGGATCCAGCAGCATCAAGTAGCCCGGGCCCTGGCCGGCTTCGTCCACCGCCTGGGTCGGCACGATGCCCAGGACCTGCAAATGCTTCTGGATCTCGCGGACGTCGCTGAAGTCCTGCAGCGGTTGCGCGTCCGAATCCCAGCCGGGATTGAAGGTGAGCATGTTCTGGTCGAACATGCCCTGGAAGAGTCCGATCACCGTGCTGCCCTGTTTGAGGATCAGCCAATTCTGCGCAGGGTCACCACCGAAGGCCGAGAAGCCCAGCGCTTCGTAGAAGGCCCGTGAGGCTGCGAGGTTCTTGACGGCCAGGCTGATGGAAAAGGCTCCGAGCTGCATGGGGTCGCTTTCTGCAGTCATGAACTGCCGACTGTCATGGTTCTGGGGTCGCCCTATTTCTTGGTGATGTCCCAGCGCGCCAGCTTCTCCAGCCGGCCCGGCGTGTCGGCGGCCAGGCTGAAGGGTCGGCCGCGCGTGTCGATGATCAGGCCGGCCACGCCGCCCAGCACCACCCGGCGGATCTCCTTGCCCGGACCGGCGCCCAGGTCGAAGCCTTTTTCCGGCTGGAAATGCAGGGCCGCCTCCTCGCCGGGACCTAGCGGAAACAGGCGCAGCTCGTCCTGGGGGATCTGCACGTCCACGGGGCCGGAGGGCAGCTCGCCCGTCATCCGCAGACAGGGCTTGCCCGGGTTCTTGACGCGGCCCAGCGGGGCCACGCAGGTGCCCAGGTAGATCAGGCAATCCTTGTCGAAGACCTGGGTGGCGGCGGTCTCGTGGAAACTGGCCAGCACGCCCAGCTGGGGCATCATGAAGATCGAGTCCACGGCCAGGCGCGTGAAGCCCTCGGGCAGGAAGCTGTCCACCAGCATCCAGGCGCCCTGCACGCGGCGCGGCGCGTGGGAGAGCACGCCGCCCGAGCCCACCAGCAGGTCCAGCTCCATCATTTTCACCAGCGTGCGGCTGCCCGAGTCCTGGTCGAAGGCGTCGCTGATGGTGCGCTCCTGCTGCACGCCCTTCAGCTCCACGGCGAACTCCTTGTGCTGGACGAAGGACAGGCGCAGCGCCTCGCGGGCGATGGCCTGTTCGATCAGCAGGTCCTCCATGGTCTGGGGGATCGTGGTGGGGCGGATCATCTTGTTGCCGATGCGGTTGCGCAGCTCGCCCGGATCCAGCGGGAAGGGCACCCAGCGCTGGATGTTCTCCAGGCCGGCCTCCGCCAGCACATTGCTGACGCTGTAGCTCATGCCCAGGTTGGCGCTCACGGTGCGGTTGAACACGCCGCCGAAGACGGAGAAGACGTCGGTGGTGGCGCCGCCGATGTCCACGCCCACCACGTTGATGCCCTGGATCTCGGCCACCTTCTCGATGATCTTGCCCACGGCGCCGGGCGTGGGCATGATGGGCACCTGGACGGGTCCGCCACCTGTCGGGCTGTCGTCCCAGTAGCGGCAGAAGCCCATCAGCTTGTCGTAGCCGGGGGCCTGCTGCATCACGTGCTCCATGAACAGGTCGTGGATCTTGTCCCGCGCCGGGTTCAGGTTCTCGCGCTCCAGCACGGGGCGCAGGTTGTCCACTTCGGTCAATGCGCTGACGGGGGCCAGGATCTCGTGGATCTCGACTTTCAGCGCGTTGTTGCCGGCGTAGATGATGGGCAGATTGAAGCCCTGGCCCAGGCGCGGGCGGGGCTTGGCGGCGGCGATCAGCTCCGCCAGGTCGAGGGGCAGCTTGCTGCCGCCGTCGGTGCCGCCGGCCAAGAGGATCATGTCCGGCCGCAGCCGGCGGATGCGGTCGATCTTTTCGTGGGGCAGGCGGCCGTCGTTGGAGGCGATCACGTCCATCACGATGGCGCCGGCGCCCAGGGCCGCGCGCTGGGCGGACTCGCCGGTCATGGAGGCCACCACGCCGGCCACCATCATCTGCAGGCCGCCGCCGGCGCTGGAGGTGGAGATGTAGGCGTCCACGCCCTCGTCGCCCTCCTGGGGCACGATGATCTCCCACTGCTCGCCGCCGTCCGGGCCGGCCACCTGGCGCAGGAAACGCCTCGTGGG
The DNA here is from genome assembly GCA_041675285.1 of Candidatus Delongbacteria bacterium. Classification (NCBI taxonomy): domain Bacteria; phylum Candidatus Delongiibacteriota; species Candidatus Delongbacteria bacterium. The sequence goes on along the minus strand of JBAYTZ010000012.1, from coordinate 24,019 downwards.
TGTGGCCTCGCGCACGGCGCCGTCGGAAAGCGTCAGGCGCTGGCGCGACAGCTCCTCCACCTCGGTGACGGCGTTGATCACGCCCATGGTCACGTCCTCGAAGGGCGCTTCCACCGTGGTGGGCGCCTCGCCGCGGATGGTCTGGCGGTAGGTGTCGCCGATCTTCTCGATGAGGATGCACTTGGTGGTGGTGCTGCCGCAGTCGGTGGCCAGGATGGAGCGGATTTCCTTCATGGGGACTCCTGAAAAATCAGGGGCAAGATCGCGCTTGCCCCTGATCGGTGTGTCATGACCAGACAGGTCCGTGGAGGACGTGGCCGGGCCGGGCGGCTACAGCCGGACCTTGCCCTCCAGCCCGGCGCGGGCGACCAGCTTGCGGGCCTCGAACTTGGCGTTCTTCAGCACTTCTTCGTGGTCCAGTCGGGTGGCGCGGCGGTCCTTGACCAGGAATTCGCCTTCCACCAGCGTGTGCACCAGGTCCCGGGACGAGGCCGACCAGACCAGTTGCTGGGCGGGCGTGCCCGCCGGCTGGATGCTGGGGTGGTTCAGGTCGAAGAAGACCAGGTCCGCCTTCTTGCCCGGCTCGATGGAGCCGATCTCCTCCTCCAGCCCGATGGCGCGCGCGGCGTCGATGGTGGCCAGCTCCAGCAGGGTCTCGGCGCTTAAGGTGGCCGCGCCGCGGCTGACCTTCTGCAGCAGGCCGGCCAGGCGCAGCTCTTCCAGGATGTTGAGGTTGTTGTTGCAGGCGGCGCCGTCGGCGCCCAGCCCCACGCGGATGCCCCGCGCCAGCAGGTCGGAAAGCGGGGCGATCCCGCTTCCCAGCTTCAGGTTCGCGCTGGGGCAGTGCGCCAGCACGGCGTTGCGGTGGGCGGCGATGATCAGCTTCTCAGCTTCTGTCAGGTGCACGGCGTGGACGCCCAGGAACTTGCCTTCCAGGTAGCCCAGGGCCTCGTAGAGCTGCACGGGGTTGCGGCCGAAGACTTCGCGGGTCAGCTGGACCTCGTCCCGGGTCTCGGCGACGTGGGTGTGGATCCAGGCGCCGCTCTCCCGGGCCAGCCCGGCCACGCCCTTGAGCAGGTCCGCGCTGCAGCTGGGGGCGAAGCGCGGGTTGAGGGTCACGCTTAGGCGGCCCTTGCCGTGCCAGTCCGCCAGATGCCGGCGGGCCAGATCCAGCGAGGCCGTGGTGTCTTCGCGCAGTTCCGGCGGCACGCCGCGTCCGCTGTCCATCATGGCCTTGCCGGAGTAGGCGCGCTGGCCGCCGGCGATCAATTCCTGGAAGACGGTTTCCGTGTGGTGCGTGGTCTCCATGGTGAAGACCGTGGTGGTGCCGGAGAGCAGCAGCTCCAGGATGCCCAGCCGCGAGGAGGCCGCCAGGGAGGCCGGGTTGTGGGCGGCTTCCAGCGGCCAGATCCGATTGCGCAGCCAGTCGAACAGGGCCAGATCCTCGGCCATGTGGCGGAAGAGGGTCTGGCAGAGGTGCACGTGCAGCTGGACGAAACCCGGGAAGGCCGTCAGCCCGTGGACGGACACCACCTGTTCGTCCTTGCGGGGCTTGAGGCGTTCGCCGATGGCCGTGATCCGGCCGTGCTCGATGCGCACGTCGCCCTGCAGCACTTCGCGCACCATGTTGAGGGTCACCCAGTTGGCTCCCTGGAGGAGCAGGCTGGCGCCCGCCGGCGGCTTGATCTCCCGCACGGAGACGGCGGCGGACTTGGCCGGTGCGGCCGTCTTGGGCGCGGGTTTGGGCGCGGACTTGGCGGCGACGACGGGCTGCGGCTTGGGCGCGGGCTTGGCCAGCGGCTTGGCCACCGGTTTGGAGGCGAGCTTGGGCGCCGCCTTCGCGACGGACTTGGGCAAAGAGGCGGGCGCGGGCTTGGCGGCGGCTTTGGGTGTCGGGCGGGCGGCCAGCTTGGAGGCCGCCTTGACGACGGGCCGGGCGAGGGGTTTGGCCGCCTTGGCCCCGGCGGCAGACCGGGGGGGCGGAGCCAGGGGCGTCTTCGCCCCCGTCCCGGCGGATTTGCCGGCGATCAGCTTGCTGCTCTTGGCAGTGGATGGCTTGGCAACGGGTCGGGACTTCTTGGATGCATCAGCCACGGCGCACCTCTTCAAGCTGGTGAATCTCGTTACAAATGTACGGGATCGACTCGCGTTTTTCCAGCAGTTCTTGGAATTGGTCGATTTTCGATTGGTCACTAATGATTTTTATAATCGGCGAAAGAAAGGCCATGGCTTGGCTGATGACGAAGTTCAGCGGACGCAGGCTCTCCAGCAGGAAGAGAGCCGGGGCGCCCAGCCGGCGCTCCACCAATTCCCGGGCCAGCCAGCGCGCGAGTTCACACTCCGCTGCGCTCAATTGCGAACCAGGGTCCGGTTGCGGGCGGTCGCTCACTCCTCCGCGCGCTGCGGGTGGGTCAGCCATTGGCTCCACTCCTGGACCTTGGCGTGGAGGGCGCCGGGAGGAGCCGGTAATTCGACTCGTTGTTTATTCACTAAAGACAGATAAAGCAACTCGTCCTTCAGCTCCAAGCCGCTGATTTCCGGCCACTTCCAGCGTCGCGCTCCCGTGAGGGGGTGGGACAATGACAGGCCGTCCGCGGCGAGCAGGACGCTACGGGCAAACAGAAGATTGCGCAGAGAGAAAATGAAGGCCACTACCAGCGCATTGCTCTCCCAGCTCAGGCCCAGCCAGTAATACACCAGCGAGGCGGAAAGGATCACAATGGCCAGCAAGAGGATGAACTGCCGCGGACGCGAGCGCGGCGGCCAGTGGCTCCAGGCCAGGTCGAGGGGGCGTTCCAGCATGCTGCAACATAGGAAATGAGCGACGGGCATTTGCCACATTGACTTCACACCGTTAATCAAGAAATTCTGCATGGTCGAGGAAGAGATTTTCACGCGAAACCGCGCGGAATTCCTGCGGCTGGACGCCCGGCTTGAGGAACTCCTGGCGCGGGCGGGGTGGCGGGACGGCCTGCTCCTGGTTCATGTGCCCCACACCACGGCCGGAGTGACCTTCAACGAAAACGGCGATCCGGACGTCCCGCGCGACCTGCTGATGCGCCTGGATCGGCTGGCCCAGGATGCGGAGTACCGGCACGCCGAAGGGAATTCCGCCGCCCACCTGCAGGCCAGCCTCTGCGGGTGTCAGGTGCTGGTTCCGGTGCGGGGCGGGCGCTTGAAGCTGGGATGCTGGCAGTCCGTCTGGTTCTGCGAGTTCGACGGCCCCCGGCGGCGACAGGTCTGGGTGGATTGGATCCCGGGAGGCCTTGGTGTACAACCCTAGCAATCCGCTTATCATCCAATCGGATCGGACGGTCTTTCTGGAGACCGCCAATCCACTCTTCGAGGACGCCCGGGACGATCTGGGCCGCTTCGCCGAGCTGGACAAGTCCCCCGAACACCTGCACACCTACCGGATCACGCCGCTCTCGCTCTGGAACGCCGCCTCCAGCGGGATGGGCGCCGCGGAAATCATCAACATCCTCAACCGCTACTCCAAGTACGAGGTCCCCACCAACGTGGTGGAGGACATCCGGGAGACGGTGTCGCGTTACGGACGCGTGCGCCTGATGCGCGACGAGGTGCTGGGCCTCCTGCTGGAGTCCGACGACGAGCTGCTGATGATGGAGCTGACCCGCCACAAGACCGTGGTGCCCTACCTGGGGCAGCAATTGGACGCCCGGCGCGTGCTGGTGCGGCCGGAGTACCGCGGGCACCTCAAGCAGTCGCTGATCAAGATCGGCTTCCCGGTGGAGGACCTGGCCGGCTACACCAACGGCGCGCCGCTGGCCATCGGCTGGCGCGAGCAGTGCCGCAGCGGGCGGGACTTCGAGCTGCGCCGCTACCAGAAGGACGCCATCTCGGTGTTCTGGGCCGGCGGCGACAAGCGCGGCGGCTCGGGCGTGCTGGTGCTGCCCTGCGGCGCGGGCAAGACCGTGATCGGCATCGGCGTGATGGAGAAGGTGCGCATGCACACGCTGGTGCTCACCACCAACGTCACCGCGCTGCGGCAGTGGAAACACGAGATCCTGGACAAGACCGACATCCCTGAGGACCAGATCGGCGAGTATTCGGGCGAGTTCAAGGAAGTGCGGCCGGTGACCCTGGCCACCTACCAGATCCTCACCTGGCGCAAGAACAAGAAGAGCCCCTTCGCCCACTTCGCCCTGTTCAACCAGCAGGACTGGGGCCTGATCGTCTACGACGAGGTGCACCTGCTGCCCGCGCCGGTCTTCCGCGCGGTGGCGGAGATCCAAAGTCGGCGGCGGCTGGGCCTGACCGCCACGCTGGTGCGCGAGGACGGCAAGGAGGACGACGTGTTCTCCCTGATCGGGCCCAAGAAGATCGACGTCCCCTGGAAGGAGTTGGAGCGCCAGGGCTGGATCGCTCAGGCCAGCTGCATCGAATACCGGCTGGCCATGGACAACGACCTGCGGCTGGAGTACGCCCTGGCCGAGACGCGGCGCAAGTACACGGTTGCCTCCTGCAACCCGGCCAAGCTCGAGGTCATCGAACACCTGCTGGCGCTGCACCCCAACGACCGCGTGCTGATCATCGGGCAGTTCCTGGACCAGTTGCACACCATCGCCGCGCTGCTGGATGCGCCGCTGATCACGGGCAGCGTGCGCAACCAGGTGCGCGAGGATCTCTACGAACGCTTCCGCACCGGCGCCGTGCGCGTGCTGGTGGTCTCCAAGGTGGCCAATTTCGCCGTGGACCTGCCCGAGGCCAATGTGGCCATCCAAGTCTCCGGGACCTTCGGCAGCCGGCAGGAGGAGGCCCAGCGGCTGGGGCGCGTCCTGCGGCCCAAGAGCGGCGAGAACCACGCCTGGTTCTACACACTGGTCACCCGTGACACCATCGACCAGGAGTTCGCCATGAACCGGCAACTCTTTTTGACGGAGCAGGGCTATCGCTACGAGATTCGAAACTTCGACTAGCCGGGCCGTGCGCGCGGGTGGCCTGGCCCTGGCGCTGCTGCTGGGCCTGACGGGGCTCTCCCGGGCCGCCGTGCGCGTCAGCGCCCTCCCGCATCTGCTGCAACAAATCCAACCCGACGGCGGCCTGCTGCTGCGGCTGGACGGCGCCGCCGACTTGCCGGCGGAGTGGCCGCTGGTGGTCCGCCACCAGGGCCGGACGCTGCGGCCGGAGACGCCGGGCGGGGCCCGGCTGGATCTGCCTGTCCACGCGCTGGAGAGTGCCGGCGACACGCGCTGCGACGGTCTGCTGGTGCCGCGGGCCGTGCTCGAGGGCGGGCTGCTGCTGCGCGAGGAGGGCCGGACCCCGGAGCGCCGGAGCGCCGGCCTGCGCGCGCTGGCGCCGCCGGACCCCTGGGCGCGCCACGCCTTCGCCCGGCTCGAGGTGGGCGGCGAGGGCCTGATCCGGGTCACCGGCGCCTGGCTGGCCGAGCACGTGCCGGGAGTGCTGCCCGATCCACGCACGTGGACCCTGGTTCATAATGGCGTGCCGGAGCCCATGCTGGCCGAGGGCTGCGAGGACGGCTCCTTCGATCCGGACGACCAGCTGATTTTCTGGGCCGAACCCAGCCGGCCCGCCGTGCCCGAACTGGGCGTCGACACGCAGGAGGATCCCTGGTGCCGGCGCGAGGTCTGGTTCCTGGCCAGCGACGGCACCCCGGGCCCGCGCTTCGCCCAGGAGACGGGCGAGATCATCGAGACCGATCCCGAGCGCTACTCCGCGCCGCTGACTTTTCCCGCCACGGTGCACGTGGAGGAGTACAACCACTTCAGCCGGCTCACCTACGTGCTGGACGAGCCCCACCCCGACCACATGTTCTGGACCACGGGCATCTACGGCGGCACGCTGCGCAACGTGACCTTCGACGCACCGGGGCTCTATCCCTACTCGGCGCTGCCGGTGCAGATGAGAGTCTGCCTGCGCGGATTGAGCGCGCCGGCCGAGGAGGGCGAGCCCGACGTCTATCAGCGGCTGCGCCTCTACGTGAACAGCACAGGCGGCGGCGCGCTGGAGGTGGGCGCGGACGGCAGCTGGCGCAACCAGGAATTGCGGATCGCCGAGTTCGGTGCCGAGGCCTTTCCCGACCACAGCTCCTTCGTCGAGGGCCAGAACACGCTGATCCTGGCCGGGGTGGACGAGCCGCCGGCGGGCGAGTTTTCCTCCTGCTTGCTCAATTGGCTGGAGCTGACCTACCAGCGCGAGTACAAGGCCCAGGGGGACCGCCTGCTCTTCAGCGCCGACCCGGCCCTGGACGGCCGCGTGGTGAACTTCGAGGTCAGCGGGTTCAGCGGCGAGGACATCCGGGTCTTCAAGCTGGGCCAGTCGCACTTCCGCAGCGTCATCGTGCGGCCGCTGGCCGGCGCCTGGCGGCTGCGCTTCCAGGACGAGTTCCTGGCGGGCACGCGCTACGTGGCGGCCACGGAGCGCTCCCTGCGCGCGCCGGATGCCGGAGAGCGCGTGGAGTACCACGGGTTGGCCGACCGGGTGGCGGGCGCCGGCGTGCTGGTGGTGCTGGCGGACAGCCTCTGGCGTTCCGGCGGCGCCGACCTGTTGCAACCCCTGCTGCAGCAGGTGGCCAGTCGGGAGGGCGAGGTCCTGCTGGTGAGCGATCGCTGGGTCTACGACGAATTCAGCCACGGCAAGGTGCGGCCCCACGCCCTGCGGGATTTGATCCTGCGCGCCTGGCGCAACTGGAGCACGCCGCCCGGCTGGGTCCTGCTGGTGGGCGACGGAGCGCCTGCCCCGCGCCTGACCACGCCGGGCCTGGAACCCGTGCTGCCGCTGATGTACGAGCAGGTCTACAAGTGGGGCGCGGCCTCCAGCGACGACTGGTTCGCCCGCGAGGAGAACGGCGCCCAGCTGCCCGTGGTGGTCAGCCGCTGGCCGGCCGCCACGCCGGAGGATCTGGCCAACCTGGTGGCCAAGGAGGCGGCTTATCGCACGGCCGCGCCGGGCGCCTGGAACAACAGCCTGCTGCTGGCCGCGGGCGCCCGCGCCCAGGACGAGGGCATCTTCATGCAGCAGACGGAAAACCTGATCCGCCTGCAGGTGCCGGACCGCTTCTTCATCCGGCGCATCCTGGCTGGCGAGCAGGGCGGGGCCTACATCGGCTCGCGGCCCGAGCTGCTGGCCCTGGTCAACGAGGGCCAGTTGTTGGTGAACTACGCCGGGCACGGGGGCGGCGCCGTCTGGGAGGACAACCAGCTCTTCCGCAGCGAGGACGTGGCCCTGCTGGACAACGCCCAGCGGCTGGCTTTCTTCACCAACGCCACCTGCTTCATCGCCAGCCTGGACTACCAGGGCTCGCTGGGGCGCGCGCTGCTCAACACTCCGGAGGTGGGCGCCATCGGCGTGCTGGGCTCGACGGGGCTGGGCTTCCGTGACACAGGGATGGAATTGGTCGCGGACTTTTGGACCCTGCTGCTGGGCAACCCGGAACTCGCCGTGGGTCAGGCCCTGCGCGAGGCCAAGCAGCGGCTCTGGCTGCGGCGCGTGCCGGGCCACGAGGGCAGCCTGGAAGAGAAGTACGTGCACGCGGTCAACGTGATGAACACGATCCTCGGCCTGCCCTGGCAGCGGCTGGCGCTCCCCCTTGAGAGCCAGCCCGCGCTGGCCAATCCGGTGATCGAGACCGGCGGCGTGCTGCAGTTCTCCGGCAGCGGCGCGGCGCCCGGCGGCCAGGGGTTGGTGGAAGTCTACTCCAGCGCCGAGCGGGCGGCCCAGACCGGCCCCAATTTCGTGACGGACGTGATCCGCGTGCCGGTGAGCGCCGGGAACGACGGCGCCTGGACGGCGGCGGTGCCGCTGCCCGCTAGTCTGCCCGGCGGCGGCGCCACGGGCTCCCTGCGGGTCTGGATGCCCGGTGCCGAGGGCGGAGGCCACTCGGGTGTGAGCTGGTTCCATCCGGCGGACAGCCTGTCCGGCACGCTGGCCTGGCAGGCGCGCCTGCTGCCGGATCCGCCGCGGCCCGGCCTGCCGCTGCGTGCGGAAGTGCTGGTGGCCTCGGCCCAACTGGTGGACAGCGTAGCCGCGCTGCTGAGCATCCAGCCGCCGAATCAGGCTGCCACCCAGCTGCGCCTGAGCCTGACGCCGCTGGCGGGCGATCCCCAGCGCTGGCAGAGCGCGGGCACGGCCGGGCCCTTCGCCGACAGCACGCTGGTGGGCCTGCGCTTCGCCCTCTACGACGCGGACGGCCCGGACAGCACCACCACCAGCTGGTACTGGGTGGAGGACGCCCGGCCGCGCCTGAGCTGGACCCTGTTGCCCGGTACGGATGCCGCGGGCCAACCGGAAGCGGTGGTGGGCAACGACGGCGAGAGTGAATCGGACACGCTGACCTGCCGGCTGGTGCGCGGGCTCGACGGCAGCGCGACGGCGGGCCGGATTCCCCCCGTGCCCCGGGGTGGCAGCCGGCGGGTGTCCCTGCCCCTGCCGGTGGGGACACTGGGTGAGACTTTCCGCGTCGAGGCCGACTGGGATCCGGCGCTGGGCGGCCCGCTGCCCGATGCGCTGGAGTTCGCGCTGACCCGCGTGGCCGTGCCGGCCGAGAGCTGGACGGACGTCGTCGCCGGTGGCGTCCTGCGGATCCGCCACGGCGAGAGCGGGCGGATTCTGGCCGTGCGCGAGTTGCCCGTCGACAGTTTGTTGGTTGAGCAGGTCGGCCGGCGATTGGACGCGGGGCCCTGGCTCCTGGAGTGGCGGGATGGCGTGCCCGGCCCCGTCCAGGGCGAGCTGGAGCTGACGACCGTGGACAGTCTGCGCCGGCTGGACACGGAGCTGCTGGAGTACGACGGGGCGACGAGGCAACTGCTGGCCCGCCTGGGCGGCCAAGTGCAGCTGGAGCGCGCCGACACCTTGCGCGCGGCGTTCACGTTGAATTCCGCGGAGGGATTCGCGCTGGGACGTCTGGCGGACACCGGCGCGCCGGTGGTCCAACTGGAAGTGGACGGCCAAGTCTTCGATCGCGGCGGGTTCGTGCCGCCCCGGGCGGCCTTCAGCTGGACCCTGACCGATCCCGGCGGATTGGACGCGCGCCCGGAGAACATCCAGCTGACCATGGACGGCGACAGCATCTCCAGCGCGGAGCTGGCCCTACTGCCGGATCCCGCCGGCGGGCGGCTCTCCGTGCGCTACGCGCTGGACGGCTCGGCGCCGCGCGGCGAGCCGCTGGCCCTGCGGCTCTTCGTCCGTGACGCGGCGGGCAACGGCACGCTGCACGAGTCGGAATTCATGGTGGGCGAGCGCCTGGCGCTGCAGTACATGGGCACCTATCCCAACCCCTTCCAGCGCGAGACCCGCTTCGTCTTCAGCCTGAGCGGCGTGGCCAACGGCGCGAAGATCGAGATCTACACCGTCGCCGGCCGGCTCATCCGCCGGCTGGAAATCCCCGGCCCGCTGATCAACTACGTGGAGACGCTGTGGGATGGCCGGGATCGCGTGGGCGACGTGGTGGCCAACGGCGTGTATTTCTACCGTTTGACGGCGGAAGGCCCGGAAGGCCGCGTGGAGCACACGGGCAAGGTGGCGAGGTTGAAATGAGCACGACGCGTTCCCGCATCTTCAGCTGCCGCGGCGCGGCGACGCTCGGGCTGGCCATGGCCCTGCTGGCGCCCGCGGCCCGGGCCGGCCGCTACGCCGGCGAGTTCCTGGCCCTGGGCGGCGGCGCGCGCGGCCTGGCCATGGGGCAGGCCCTGGTGGCCGCCAGCGACGACGCCTTCTCCTGCTTCTGGAACCCCGCCGGGCTGGCCCTGGTGGACCGGCGCAGCGTGTCGGGCATGGCGGCCAGTCAATTCGGCAGCTTCTCCGATCCGCTGGGCGTGCACGCTCAGGCCGGACTGGTCTGGCCCATCGGCGGCGGCAACCTGGCGCTCAACTACATGCGCTTCCAGGTGGACGACATTCCGCGCTTTCCCGGCTACGACGACGCGGACTACACCTTCGAGGAGCGCCGGCGCTTGATCGAGGAGGCCGGCGGCAGTCCGCTGGGCTTTTTCCAGAGTGTGGACCAGGCCCTGCTGCTGAGCTTCGCCAAACGCAACGAGCCCAAGCTGCATTTCGGTTGGTTGTATCACGACATCCCGCTCAGCGTGCCCTTCGGCATCAACGTGAAGATGATCCGCAGCGAGCTGGACGCCAGCGCGGGCAGCGGCATCGGGCTGGACGCCGGCGCGCAGCTCCACGCCGAACTGGTGGACTTGACCGGCGTGAAGAAGTTGGGGCGGATCTCCGTGGGCGCGCGGCTGGAGAACTTCACCAACACGGGCCTGAAGTGGGACGGCGGCGAGGACGCCATCCACTACTACCACGTGCTGGGGGCGGCCTGGCGGGCCGGGCTGGGCGACCTGTCCTGGACGCTGACCCGCGACTACGACCACCACTACGACACCCAGGCCCGGACGGGGCTCGAACTGCGCTACGGCGGGCTGGCCCTGCGGGCCGGCCATCAGGGCCGCGACGGGCGCTTCACCTATGGCGCGGGTTTCCACGTGGGCCCGCTGGACCTGGACTACGCCGGCCTGGATCACGATCTGGGGCGGCTGCACCGGATGAGTTTCATCTATGCGTTCTGACCTGTTGCGCCGCACGCGTCTGGCCGCCGGGCTGGGCGCCCTGCTGCTGGGCCTGCTCGCCTGCGGGGAGGATTCCGGCGACGAGGATCGCACCGCGCCGCCCGCGCCGCGGATGCGGGAGACCAATTGCGTGGAGAATGGCGCCGTGTTGCCGGAGACCGGCGTGGACGCCGACGGCAGCGCGGGCTTCGGCATCCGGCTGGAGTGGGACATGGCCGAGGAGCCCGCGGACCTGAGCGGCTTTTTGGTCTACCGCGCCCCGCATCCGGATTCGCTCTTCGCGGAGCTGCCCCTGGACCCGGAGCGCTTCCTGGAGGGTCGGCCGGACTTCTACCACTTCGTGGACCAGGATCCACTGATCCGGCCCACCTCCTTCTGGGGCGAGCGGTTCTGGTACTACGTGCGGGCCATCGACGGCGACGGCAACGCCAGCGCCCCCTCGGACACGGTGACCTACCGGCTCTGGGCCAGCCCGCGGGTGCTGGAGAGCCAGGTCGCCGTCCAGCACGACACCCTGCGCGTGGCCTGGCAGTATGAGTTCGTGGACTACTTCGCGCTGGGCTTCCGCGGCTTCCGCGTGCTGGTGGCCAATCCGGCCGGCGCCCTGGTCTGGAGCGAGGACGTGCTGTTCAACCTGGAACCCCAGATGAGCGCCGCCTGGCCGGTGGCGGAGCTGGGCCTGGCGCCGGGCAGCTACTCGCTGCGCGTGGATACGGTCATCGGGCGGGTGGCCCAGGTGGATTCCCTGCTGGTGGAAGTGCCATCCAATCCGAATGATTGTCCCTTGTCCGGCTCGGAATCCTATTGGATTTCCTTTACTTTTTGACCAGCCAGATGCCAGTCGGCAGGAGGGGGATTGACCCGACTTGGAAAACTTGCCCGCGTTCTGATTCTGTTCAGCGCCCTGCTGTTGCCGCTTCACGCCATCGCCCAGGATGTCGCCACCCCGCCGGTGGATGACGTGGGGGCGGAAGGCGGACGTGCGGCGCAGTATTTCCTGGGCGATAAAAACGCCATTTACATCACGGTGAACGTCTGGGGAAAAGTGAACAAGCCGGGGCAATACAACGTCCCCAGCGGCACGAATTTGCTGACGCTGCTGTCCGCCGCGGGCGGACCCGGCAGCTATTCGCGCCTGGACAACGTGCGCATCGTGCGGCTCGTCAATCAACGGGAGGAAATCCTGGAGATCGACGTCCGCCGGTATTTGAACACGGGCGACATCAGCCTGATTCCGGAACTCAAGCCGGGTGACACAGTCGTCGTCTCGGGCAGTGCCTACAACTGGATCGCCAACGCAGTGGACGTGGTGGCCAAAGTGGGCATCCTGTTGAATGCCGTGGTTCTCATGCAGCGGTTGGATTGAGCGGGCACCAGCAAGCGACGCGGAGAGGTGGAGGGAGCCGATGAGAGGTCTGCACATTCTTGTGACGGGCGCGACCCTGTTGCTGCACGGCGCGGCGATGGCGGCCACCCAGTTCCTGGGCGGCAATTCGCTGTTCCACACCTGGACCACCCAGAGCCTGGAGCCCGGCCAGATGACCGTGCAGTGGCACACCCGGCTGTGGGCGGGCTCCGTGCCCGAAGGCAGCGTGAGCGACGTGTCCCAGGCCCTGGCGATCAACTTCGGCTTCGGGAAGCACCTGGAGCTGGAACTGGTCCCCATGCTCTACCAGGACCTCAACTTCAGCAGCCAGGACAACGTCACCTACAACGCGCCGGACGACGTCTACATGCGCTTTCGCATGGGCCGCTTCCAGGGGCGCCTGTTCCAGACGCCCATCGAGTGGGGCACCCAGCTGGGCTTCCGGCTGAACTCCTCCAAGGTGTCCAACGTGTACCTGGAGCCCTACAACGCCTCGGCCAACGAGATCAGCCTGTCCTTCGGGCTGGGTTGGTACCAGAACCAGCTCTACCCGGGCGAAGGCCCCAGCGCCCATTTCAATCTGGGCTACCTGAACCACAACGACGGCGGTCAGGACGCGCTGAACATCTTCTCCGGCGTGACCCACGACCTGGAGTTCTCGCTGGCCTACCGTCGCCCCACCCTGCGCTGGGACTTCTACACGGAACTCTACGGCAACGTCTTCCTGAGCGACCTGCCCGAGTGGGCCTTCACCCAGGCCGATGCCGTCTGGCTGCAGCCGGGCTTCAACTACCGCTTCTTCCGCGGCCTCTCGGCCAGCGTGGGCGTGGATGTCCGCCTGATGGAGAACGGGCCCAAGATCTACTTCACCGACGAGGGTCCCCGCCCGGTGGGCGTGCACCGCAACCGCGAGCGCCTGAACGCCGACTACCCCGAGTACTATCCGGCCTGGCGGCTGGCGGCCCGGCTGAATTTCCAGCCCTCCACGGCCTTCCGGCGGGTGGAGACCTTTGCCACCGTCCGGCCCCAGAGCGAGCGGGACTGGGAGATGCGGGAGAAGATCGGCGTCACCGAGCGTGAAATGATCGACTGGTTGGGCGCCGAGGACCAGAGCGCCGAGTTCCTCGACCTGGAGCTGGAGAAGATCCGCGCCGAGCGCCGGCAGGCCGAGAAGGAGCTGGAGCGGCTGAAGGACAAGCTCAAGGACGACAAGGGCAACTGACTCATCCGGGCCCCTTCGCGGGGCCCTTTTTCGGGTTGCGAAGTTAGGATGGAAGAACTTTCTATCCCTGTCCGCCAAGCTGTGCTGGAGTGGTTCCGGGCCGTGGCTCGGGATCTGCCCTGGCGACGCGAGCGCACGCCCTACCGGGTCTGGATCAGCGAGATCATGCTGCAGCAGACCCGGGTGGAGACGGTGCTGCCCTACTACGCGGCCTTTCTGGCGGCCTTTCCCGAGCTCGGCCAGCTGGCCGCCGCGCCCGAGGACGAAGTGATGGCGCGCTGGGCCGGGTTGGGCTACTACTCGCGAGCCCGCAACCTGATGGCCTGTGCGCGCGAAGTCCAGACCCGCTACGGCGGACAGTTTCCGGCCGACCCGGCAGCGCTGCGCGGCCTGCCCGGATTCGGGCCCTACACCACGGCGGCGGTGGGCAGCCTGGCCTTCGGTCTGCCGCTGGCCGCGCTGGATGGAAACGTGATTCGCGTGCTCTGCCGGCTGTTCGCACTGGAGGATCCGCCCGCCCGCCCGGCCGTGCGCAGGCGGCTGCAGGTACTGGCCGACGGGCTGTTGGAAACCGGGGCGCCCGGCGACTGGAACGAGGCGCTGATGGAGCTGGGGGCCCGGGTCTGCCTGCCCGGGCGCCCGCGCTGCGCGGAGTGTCCGCTGGCCCCGGAGTGCCGGGCCCGCGCCCTAGGCCGGCAGGAGGACTTGCCGCGCCGCGCGGAGCGGCCCCGGACACCGCTGCGGGCTGTCCTGGTGCTGCTGGTTCGCGACGCCGCCGGGCGCGTGCTGGCGCGCCGCCGCGGGGACGAGGGCATGCTGCGCGGCTTGTGGGAGTTGCCCAGTGCCGAGCGGCCCGTGGATCCGGTCGGTCTGGATGAGGCTTGGTCGGTGCTCGAGTCGGAGTTGCGCCTCGCGTTGGTAGCCGATCCCGACGTGCGTGAGACAGGCGCCCTGCGCTTCCGGCACGTCTACAGCCACTTCCAGGCCCAGGTGCTGGCCCGGCGACTGGAGCAGCCGGGCCAAGCCGAGGCCCCCGCCGGCAGCGTCTGGCTGGAGCCGGCGGACTGCGCGCGGCTGGGCTTTTCCGCCCGGGACCGGCGCATCCTGGACGAACCCGCTTGGGAGGTCACATGAAGACGCGATCCCGCTGGCTCGCGCTCCTGCTGCCGCTGTGGCTGCTGGGCGGATGCGCCATCGAGCCTGAGCTGCCCACGGTGGAATTCGTGGTGGACGGAACCGTGGAACGGGCCACGCTGTTCTGGCGCGACGGCGCCGGGCTCCACCAGGCCGGCGCGGTGGACTTGCCTTGGCGCGTGGCTTTCGAGGCCAAGGAGGGCACGCCCGTGATGGTCCTGGCCCGTTCGGCGAACCTCAATGCCGGCCTCTGGATCCAGATCAAGGAGGACGGCGAGCCCGTGCGCTCGGTGCCCGGCTGCCTCTGCGACGGCGAGAGCGTCAGCGTCCAGGCCGACGGCGTGGTGGGGCGCTGGGGAGAATGAGGCGCCGATCCCAAGCCGCCTGGCGGCTGGCTATATTGCAGCCATGAACCACCCTTCACAATCTTCCATTTGCGCGGGCCTGCTGCTGCTGGGCCTGCTGGGAACCGCCGTGTCACACGCCCAGGACGCCGCCACCTATCGCCAGCCGCCGGATCCCATTCCCGCCATCCTGGACGCGCCCCAGCCCGCCGGACTCACGCTGGCGCCGGATGGCCGCCGGGCGGTGGAGAGCACCCGGCGCCGGCTGCCGCCCGTGGCTGAACTGGCCATTCCCGCGGTGGAGACCGCCGGCCTGCGCCTGAACCCGCTCACGGGCGGGCCATTGGACGAAGGCCACCTGACCGGGCTGACCCTGTTGGAGTTGGAGAGCCAGGAGCGGCGCGTCCTGACGCTGCCCGAGAACGTGCGCCTGCACGATTTGCAGTGGTCGCCGGATAGTCGGCAACTGGCCTGGTGCCGCGCCACGGACTCCGGGACCGAACTCTGGCACACGGAAGTGGCCAGCGGGCTGAGTGCGCGCCTGGGTACGTTGCTGCTCAATCCGGCGGTGACCACGCCCCTGCAGTGGCTGCCCGACAGTCGCGGCCTGCTCTGCCTGCGCATTCCGCCCGGGCGCGGCGCCGCTCCCGTCGCGGGTCCGCCGGAGGGCCCGGTGATCCTGGAGAACCAGGGCCGGGCGGCGGCGGCGCGGACCTATCCCTTCCTGATTCGCAGCCAGCACGATGAGCGCCTGCTGGAGCACCACGCCACGGCCGAACTGGTGGAGGTCTCGCTGGACGGCCAGGAGCGCGTGCTGGCCGGGCCGCAGCTCGCGCTGGACTTCAACGTCTCGCCGGACGGCTCCTGCATCCTCTGGACCACGGCCCATCCGCCCTGGTCGCGCAGCCTGCCGCTGGAGGACTTTCCCCAGCGCGTGGTGGTGCTGGATCGCCAGGGCCGCGAACTCCACCTGGTGGCCGACCTGCCCCTGGCGGACGAGGTCTCCATCCGCTTCGGCTCCGTGCGCCCCGGGCCGCGCTTCGTCCACTGGCGGGCGGACCAGCCGGCCACGCTCTGCTGGGCCGAGGCCCTGGATGGCGGCGACGCCGGCGTTCCGGCCGCGGAGCGGGACGTCCTCTGGCAGCTGGCCAAACCCTTCGACAGCGCGCCGCGCGAGCTGGCGCGCTTCCAGGACCGCTTCAGCGGGCTGGTCTGGGGCGACGACGAACTGGCGCTGGCCTGGGAGTCCTGGTTCAAGGAACGCCGCGAGCGCATCTGGCAGCTCAATCCGTCCACCGGCAGCAAGAGCCTGTTGCTGCAGCGCGACAGCGACGACGCCTTCAGCGAGCCGGGCCGACCGCTGACCCGGCGCACGGCCAACGGGCGCTCTGTGCTGCGCCGCTCGCCCGATGGCGGCTGGCTCTATTGGTCGGGCCGCGGCGCCGGCCCCGCCGGCGTGCACCCCTTCCTGGACCGCATGCGGATCCGCGACGGGCGGCGCGAGCGGCTGTGGGAGTGCCGCGACCCCTGGTATGAAAGCGTGGAGGCCCTGCTGGACGACACGGGCGAACGCCTGCTGGTCTCGCGCCAGTCGCCGGACGAGCCCGAGAACAGCTGGCTGCTGGACCGGCCCCGGGCGGGGCGGAAGCGGCCGCTGGGCACGGCGGATTTCCGGGCGCGCCGTGTGACACAGGCCACGGATCCCGCCCCCATGCTGGCGGGCCTGACCAAGGACGTGCTGACCTACACGCGGGCCGACGGCGTGGAGCTCTCCGCAACGCTCTACCTGCCGCCGGGCTATCGGCGGGGCGTGGACCCGCCGCTGCCCATGGTCTTCTGGGTCTATCCGCGCGAGTTCCGCAACCGCGAGGCGGCGGGCCGGGTGACCACGTCCGAGTTCACATTCAGCCGACCGGTGGGCACCTCGGTGCTCTTCCTGCTCACCCAGGGCTACGCCGTGCTGGCCGATCCCGCGCTGCCCATCCTGGGCGAAGCGGGCCGCGAGCCCAACGACAGTTATCTGGAGCAACTGGTGGCGGGCGCGCGGGCCGCCGTGGAGGAGGTGGCGCGTCTGGGCGTGGGGGACACCACGCGGCTGGCCATCGGGGGGCATTCCTACGGCGCGTTCACGGCGGCCAACCTGCTGGCGCACACCGGGCTGTTCCGCACGGCCCTCTGTTTCAGCGGCGCCTACAACCGCACGCTGACGCCCTTCGGGTTCCAGGGCGAGGATCGTTCGCTCTGGCAGGCCCCGGACACCTATCTGCAGATGTCGCCCTTCCTGGCCGCAGACAAGATCACGCGGCCCCTGTTGCTGGTACACGGCATGGACGATCCCAACCCGGGGACCTTCCCGCTGCAGAGCGACCGCTTCTATGAGGCGTTGAAAGGTCTGGGAGCCAGCGTACGGCTGGTGCGCCTGCCGGCGGAGGGACACGGCTATCGTGCCCGGGAGAGCGTGGGCCACGTCCTGTGGGAGTTGAGCAGCTGGTGTGACACCTGGCTGAGGGACGCGCCGCCGGAGCCGTCCAGCCCGGCGCAGCCCTGAGAGGATCCTTCGTCCGCGCCGCGGACGGGGTTCAGGCTCAGGTGAATCCGCCGCCTCCGCCGCACGAGGACGCCGAAGCGCGGCCGCCCGCGCTGCCGGAGCCCAGCGCCGAGGCATAGGACGCCGCGCTGCGGGTGGGTCGCCCGCTGCCGCAGGTCTCGCAGCGAACGGGCTCGTCGCGCTGGCTGGCGGGCCGCAGCAGTTCGATCTCGGCCTCGCAGTCGGGGCAATGGTAGACGAAGAAGGGCATGGTGGACCTCGTTTGACCGGCCCGCAAATTAATTGATACAATCAAATATTGCCATAGGCGAAGGAGTTTTTCATGGAATGGGTGCTTCACCTGCTGGGCGTGGTGTTGTGGCTGGGCGCCCTGCTGGCCGCCGGTCTGGTGCGCGGCCCCGAGCAAGCCGGGCAACCGTCCAGCCGACGCCGGTTGATGAACTCGCTGGCCCTGCCCGGCCTGGTGCTGACCGTGCTGGGCGGACTGGGGCTGATGGCCCGCGCGCACTCCGGCACCCTGACGGGCTGGTTCCACGTGAAGCTGACGCTGGCGGCCGTGCTGGTGGTCCTGCACGTGCTGATGGCCCGTGGCCGGCTGGGTGGAGTCTGGTTCACGCCGGTGGTCGGATTGCTGGGCCTGGCGGCGATCGCGCTGGCGCACCTCAAGCCCTTCTAGACCCTGTGTCACAGACTTAGGGGCGGATCCAGCGCCGCCCGCCGTCCACGGTGAGGAGCTCGCCGGTGACGAAGGTGGCCTCCAGCAGATAGTCCACGGCCTTGAGGATGTGCGCGGGTCCGCCGGATTCCTCCGTCAGGCGCCGCGTCTCCGCCTGGCGGTAGGCGTCGGGGGCGTCGTGGGGCGGCAGGATGAAGCCGGGCTCGATGCCGTTCACGCGCACGCCCGGCGCCAGCTGGCGGGCCAGGGCGATGGTGGCCTCACGCAGGGCCTGCTTGGAGAGCGCGTAGGGAAGATAGCCCGGCCAGTGCAGGCCGGCTCCGGCGTCCAGCATGGTGATGATCAGCCCGTGGCCCGCCGCCAGGCGGGGCGCCAGGTCCCGGCTGAGCAGCAGGGGCGTTTTCACGTGCAGGGTGAAGAGCGTGTCGAAGAGCTCGTCGTCCAGCTCCTCCAGCCGGACGTGGGGAAAGAGCGAGGCGTTGTGCACCAGCAGCTGGAGTGGCTGTTCGCCCAATGTCTCACCGACCTGCCGCAGCAGATCCACCCGGCCGGCCGCGCAAGCGAGGTCCGCCTGCAGCAGGGTCACACGCTCGGGACCCAGCTCGGCGCGCAGAGCCTCGGCCGCCGCGCGGGAGCGGTGCCAGTGGAGCAGCAGGCGCCAGCCCCGGCCAGTCAAATGGCGGGCCAGGGCGGCCCCCACGCGCTGGGCGCCGCCGGTGATCAGCGCCGTGGCCGGCGCGCTTGTGGAGTGCATGCCCCATCCCTTCCGCTGGACCGTCGAAAGCCGGCGGCGACAAGCAGCCGGGCGAACGCGGGCAAGCTCAGGTTCCGCGCCGGCTCCCACAACCCCGCCGCCGCGCTCCGCTCTGCCGGAGCCCTTTCCTACCTTGAGCCCCGACTTTCCAGCTGATCAAGAGGGTTCCCATGGACCGAGATCTGGCCTCCATCCAGGAAGTGCGGGACATGCTGACGCGGGCCCGGGCCGCGGCGGACGTCTTCAAGCATTTCTCCCAGGACCAAACGGACCGCGTGGTCCACGCCATGGCCTCCGCCGCGTTGGCCAACGCCAAGCGCTTGGCGCGCATGGCCGTGGAAGAGACCAGTTTCGGGCGCATCGAGGACAAGACGGTCAAGAACACCTTCAGCTCGAAGAACCTGCTGGAGTACGTGGGTCCGCTCAAGACCTGCGACGTCATCTCGCGCGACGAGCAGCGCCGCATCCACGAGATCGCCGTGCCGATGGGCATCGTGGCCGCGCTGGTGCCCTGCACCAATCCGACTTCCACGGCCATTTTCAAATCGATCATCTCCTTGAAGAGCCGCAACGCCATCGTCCTGAGCCCGCATCCCAAGGCCCGGGGCTGCATCCTGGAGACCACGCGCCTGTTGCACGACGCCGCCTGCTCCGTGGGCGCCCCGCGCGACCTGGTCCAGTGCATGACCATCCCCACGCTGGAAGGGACGCAGGAACTGCTGCGCAACAAGCTCACCAGCGTGATCCTGGCCACGGGCGGCAGCGACATGGTGCGCGCGGCCTACAGCTCGGGCAAGCCGGCCTACGGCGTGGGGCCGGGCAACGTGCCCGCCTACGTGGATCGCACGGCGGACGTGCCCAAGGCCGCGCGGGACATCATCGCCGGCAAGAGTTTCGATTGGGGCACCGTGTGCGCCAGCGAGCAAAGCGTGGTGGCGGACCGGCCCATCTCCGGCAAACTGATGGAAGAGCTGCGGCGTGCCGGCGGTCATTTCCTCACTGCCGAAGAAAAGGCCCGCCTGCAGGCCGTGATGGTGGACAAGCGCGGACACTTGAACCCCGAGATCGTGGGGCGCAGCCCGCAGCACATCGGCGGCCTGGCCGGCCTGAAGATTCCGCCCGCCGCGCGCGCGCTGATCGTCATGCTGGACGACGTGGGCCCCAAAGATCCGCTCTCCTGCGAGAAGCTGAGCCCCGTGCTGGGCTTCTACGTGGTGGACGGCTGGAAGGCTGGTTGCGACCTGTCCGCGCGCATCCTGGAGTACGGCGGCGTGGGGCACACCTTCGCCATCCACTGCCAGGACCCGGACATCGTGATGGAATTCGGCCTGCACAAGCCGGCCTTCCGCATCGTCGTCAACTCCTCCTCCACCCACGGCGCCATCGGCTACACCACGGGCCTGATTCCCTCGCTGACGCTGGGGCCGGGCACCTGGGGCGGCAGCATCACCAGCGACAACGTGGGTCCGCTGCACCTGGTCAACATCAAGCGCGTGGCCTGGGAGATCAACCCGCTGGACGGGCCGGCCAAGGGCGCCGAGACCAAGTGGGGCTACGACGAGCAGTTCCGCTTCCGGCCCAAGACCGAGGTGCAGGCCCAGGCCGCCGGCGCCGGGGTCGCGACTCCGACTCCAGGAAGCGCCGCGCACCAGTACGGCAAGAGCGGGATGTCCGACGAGGAGATCGACCGCATCGTCAAGGAATTCAAGCGCTGAACGCAGCCATGATTGTGGAGTATTAGTCATGGAAACGCGCAAATTCACGTGGTATCAAGAAGGCCCGGCCTTTATCGGTTGGCTGGATGAGTTTCCGAGCTATCGGACCCAGGCGGAGACACTGGACGAACTGCAGGAGAACCTGCGTGACCTGCTTCACGATTTGGTTTCCGGTGAGATTCCCCACGTATTGCACGCAGGGGAGTTGAAGGTTGCATGAAGCGCCAGGACCTGATCCGAACGCTGGAGCAGGCCGGCTGTGTGCTGCTTCGCCACGGTGGTCGACATGACTGGTATCAGAACCCAACCACAAAGATCAGCCAGCCCATTCCACGGCATCGCGAAATCCAGGAAAGTCTGGCCAAACACATTCTCAAGCTTTTGAAGGACTGACGCCTGGTGAGTCTGCTGCCGCGCATCCGGATCCTGGGGCCGCGCGTGTTCCTGAGCAAGGAGCACTTCGCGCGGCTGTTCGGCGCGGACGCCCGGCTGGAATTCCGCCAGGCCCTGGGCGCGCAGGCGGGCTTCCTGGGCGTGCAGGAGGTGGCCGCCGCCTCGCCGTTGGGCCGTCTGACGGGCATCCCTGTGGTGGGTCCGCTGGGCGGTCCGTCGCGGCTGGAGTGTCCCGCGGGCGCGGCCATGGCGCTGGGCCTGGAGCCGCCCGTCCGCCACAGCGGCGACGTGGAGGGCGCGCCGCGGATCACGCTGCTGGGGCCGCGCGGCCACCTGGAGCTGGAGCACGGCGTGATCAGCCTGACGCGCCGCCTGGAGTGCAGCCGGGAGAACGCCCGGCGGCTGGGCCTGTTGGAGGGCGACCGCGTGCTCTGCGCCCTGCGCAGCCGGCGGCGCACGGAGGTGCGCGAGGCCGTGCGCGACGCCATCCTGGGCGAGATCTTCGTCCACGTCTCCGACGACTGGGAACTGGAGCTGCTGCTGGACAGCGACGACGCCCACGCGCTGCGGCTGGCCGAGGGCGACACGGCGCGCCTGCTGGGCGGCGGGCTGAACGAGGGCGGCGTGGGCCGGCTGGCCACGGGCCGCCTGGTCAGCGAGAAGGACATCCGGGCCGCGCGCGAGCAGGGCCTGCGGATCCGGATCAGCCGCGGCATGCTGCTGACGCCCGCCGCGCGGGAGCTGGGCCGCGAGTGGGACCTGCTGGATTTCGAGGCCTGAGAACGGCCGATCCCGAGGGCCGGCAGGGACTTTCGGGCGGCGGACTTGACAAACCGATTCAGGTAAGATAGACTTGGGGCCTTGTTGGCGTTGGAGAGCATGATGAAGAGCGCCCTGCCGTTCGGCAGAGTCAATTTTCTGCTGTTTCTGTTGGGCGTGGCGCTGCTGATGATCGGCTTCGTCTGCTCGGCCCAAGGCCCGCACGACGGTTTCGTCTCCTTGACCCTGTCGCCCCTGCTGCTGCTGGCCGCCTACCTGGTGGTGCTGCCGGCGGCCATCCTTGTGAAGAGCAAGGGCGATTAGCTCAGTTGGTCAGAGCACCTGCTTTACACGCAGGGGGTCACTGGTTCGAGCCCAGTATCGCCCATTTCCGGACCGGTAGTTCAATCGGTTAGAGCGCCAGCCTGTCACGCTGGAAGTTGCGAGTTCGAGTCTCGTCCGGTCCGCTCTTCAAGCCCCCGCGCCACGGGGGCTTTTCCTTTTCAAGCCATCGACCTTGCAGGCCTAGACCAACCCTCAATCCCCCGGAGGGGCCAGCGCCAGGCGATCCAGCGGACTGGCGGCACCCGAGCGGTTCAAGGCCAGCACATGGGTGTAGATCATGGTGGTCCGCAGATCCTGGTGGCCCAGCAGCTCCTGGATGGTGCGGATGTCCGCCCCGCCCTCCAGCAGGTGGGTGGCGAAGGAATGGCGCAGGGTGTGGCAGCTGGCGTGCTTGTGGATTCCGGCCTGGCGCAGGGCCAAATGGACGGCGCGCTGCAAGCGATCGGGCGGCTGGTGCCAACGCAAGGTCTCGCCCGTCGGGGTTGGGCGGGTGACGGACGACGGAAAGAGCCACATCCACGCCAGCTCGCCGCTCGCCCGCGGGTACTTGCTGCGCAGGTCGTCGGGCAGCGGCACCCGGATTCCCGCGGCCTGATCCCGGGCCTGCAAGGTCTCCACGCGCTGCAACTGGTTGCGAAGGGAGTCCTGCACCGCAGAGGGCAGGGGCACGGAGCGGTCCTTGGCGCCCTTGCCGCGCCGTACGATGATCTGCCGACGAGAGAAATCGACATCCTTGATCCGCAGCGTCATGCATTCCTGAACCCGCAGGCCGGATCCGTAGAGCAGCGAGGCCATCAGGCGCGGCAGCCGCGGCAACAGCACCAACAACCGCCTGACCTCCTCAATGGAAAGTACCACGGGAAGCCGATCCGGCACGCGGGCGCGCGAAAAGGCCTCCACGGGTCCCAGGGGAGTCTCCAGCACGACCTTGTACAAGAACAGCAGGGCGGCCAGGGCTTGGTTCTGCGTGGACGCCGCCACGTGACGGGTGGTGGCCAACCAGCCCAGAAAGGCCTCCACATCCCGGGCGTCCAACTCCCGCGGATGCCGCCTTCCGTGAAAGAGGACGAACTGGCGGACCCAGTGGCGATAGGCCTCTTCCGTTCGCGGGCTGCGATGGCGCTTGCGCAATTCCTGGCTGACCTGCTCCAGCAGGCGTGGGGGACCGTCCATGTTCCCTCCCCGATAAGGGCACGGATAACGCATCCACGCGCAAGAAGTGCCGGCCGACGAGAATGAACGGTAGACTCCGGCCCAAGCTGACCGAAGAGATTGACAACCAACGACGACCAACCGTCCAGAACATCAAAAATGCCTTGAATCCGAACAGCCTCGATTGTAGCTTGCCTACGCTTTTCGCCCCTCCCCGCGGACATACGCCGCAAATCCAGACCCCGGAACGAGCGCCTGAAGTTGCAGCGGGGCGACGAGCGTTGATCGAAAAGGATGTTAGATGCAGCTGGAGGTATTCCTTGACGGCTCATGAGAATTTGAAAAGTCAAGCATCAAAGCGAATGCAAAGAATTTCACTCTTCGCTTTGTTGTTGATTTCAATTGGTATGGCAACATTAAAATCGACAAAAGAATCAATTGAAAATAAAATTGAAAGAATCTATAAAAGTAGAGAAATTGCCGTAGCTGAGATGAATTTGAAAGAGAAGCAGAAGGATTTATCCTTTGACTACAAAGAAAAGGATATAAATGGCAAGTTAATTACGAGGGATCAAGCGATTTCGGAAGAGCTCAAAGCGATCGAATCAATAGTAATGGTGAATTCGTATAAAATTGAGCTGAAATCTATCAAGGTTATGGGCAGCGGTGAAGTGATTGTTGAATGGATAGACACTGGAGATATCACATATAAAAGCGATAATGGAAAGCTGGAGCGTGGTGTTGCGCAGTCATTTCAGCGTGACACTTGGAGGAAAGTGGAGGATGATTTAAAGATGATATTTCATGAGAACATCTCCGTAAATGTTATCAAAAAATTTAATTTAAGTGCCAGCTCAGATGAGCTGAGCAAGAAATCGGCGATTTGATAGTGTAATTAGTGGTCTTCGACATCGCCTAATGCTAATGACGATAACGCGCATCTAACACTTATGAGGTCTCCAGAGTCAAGGGGGCGCAGAGATTCCTTCCGATCATTCTTCGGTTCTTTGAGATGAAGGCGTTGAGCGAATCCCGACTTGGTTTCACGAGTGGGCGCAGGACGG